>JALSLH010000035.1 GCA_026988435.1 Methylophaga sp. | reverse complement strand
GGTATTAGCTTGTGTTCTTTTAAAAATGCTAAGTAATCAGCGCTACCGTATTGGCTGCCTTGATCGCTATGTACCATCACTTCAGATTTAGGTTGGCGTTGAACTACGGCCATTAATAGTGCCCTTATCACTAAATGCTTATCCATACATTTATCCATTGACCAGCCCACGATCCGTCTGGAAAATAAATCCATCACCGTAGCAACATACAAAAAACCTTCATACGTTCGAATATACGTAATATCACTCACCCAGACTTGATTGGGTGCAGGTGGATTAAATTGACGAGATAATAAGTTATCAGCCACCTTGGAGGGTTTGCCCCCAGTGATATATCGTCGTTTATAGCCAATTTGGGCTTTTAATTTATTCTGACGCATGATCTTTGCTACACGGTGAACACTGCACAGCTCACCTGCTTCACGTAAGTCTTGATGGATCCAGGCGCTGCCATAAGTGGCGCCACTGGCAATATAAAATTCTTTGATGAGCCTAAGTAATCGTTGATCTTCAATAGCTCTATCGCTCATGGGCTTTTTTAACCAGGCATAAAACCCACTACGATGTAATTTAAAGACTCGGCACATAGAGCTGACTGAAAACTCGTTGCGATGCTCGCGAATGAAACCGTACTTTACTCTGGGTTGCTGGCAAAGTACCTTGCGGCCTTTTTTAGAATATCTCGTTCCTCCGTCACGCGTTTAAGCTCAGCTTCAAGTTTGGCAATTTTTAATCGTTCATCAGATGATTGCACTCGTTTGGGTTCGCCTGATAACTGGCTGCGCCAGTGATATAAGGTTTTGGTACTGATCCCTAACCGTTCTGACACTTCATAAACTGAATAACCACGATCCGTTACTTGCTTGACGGCTTCAATCTTAAACTCTTGGGTATAACGTTTTCCTTTGCTCATAAACACCTCTATTTCAAGTTACATTGTAACTATTAAATCTGTCTAGCAAAATCTGGGAAGTCCAGTCTAACTGTTTGCCTTGCCTAAATACTGCGTGACAGAGTTGGTCTTGGCGCTGCATCATTATTCCATTTTCTCTAAATTATTTATATTTCATCTTCTGTTTGACCTATTATAACCAGTGTTCAATTGGTCATAGAAGCTTCACTAATTACCCTGAAATTTTTGGGCACTTAACCTCAACTCGGAATAAGAATAAGGAACTAAAAATTTGTTAACCAATCAGATCTTTTACCACAGAGATAATCAGGAAGGAAAACAGGTCGATGACTAAATTAATGGAAATATTCTGTGATATTGATCATTTTTGCAAGGTATTTATGCCAGAATGGGATAAAGCCATGCTTTTTAGGTCATTCATCATTGAAACTATCAATGACCAACTTAAAAATATTATTCAGATTGAAAATTCTAGACATTTGAGTGTGCATAATTTTATGCTGAACATCTTTGCTGGACTTATTGCTTACTCACTTAAAAGTAACAAACCGTCATTGAAAATAAGCCGTAAAGAATTTGATCTGATAGTCGTTGTTTCTTAACCTGAATCTGATGTTAATTTATGGTTAGTTGATGCCTTTTGGTGTGAGTACGCTAGCGGTAAAGTAGTTTATTTTCACTTTGAGCGAAACATTCGAATTTTATCTATCCTTTTTCAATTAACTCTTTAAATAATGTAGCTGGTTTTACCCACACTGAATTCCAATTGTAGCAAGAAAGAGCGCACACTGACAGCTCTAACGAAACTAAACGTAAGCTGTATAGTTTAACTTTGGTTTTTGACTTACACACAGTGACACAACTCTACTTTCACACTCAAACAGCTAATATTCCAAACATTTTTAATGTTTTGAATATGCAAATGTTACATGAATAGTTTGCTATCACCCTTAATAATTATTATCCCAGTATATATTGTACTTTAGTTGAAAGTTTATCATTTATTCACTCGCACATGGTTACTCAACCGTCACAGATTTAGCTAAATTCCTCGGCTGATCAACATCGGTCCCTTTAATTAAAGCCACATGATAACTAAGCAACTGTAATAATATATTAAATGTTATCGGCGCTGTAATACGCCCTACATTGGTTGTTGCTTTAATAACACTAAAACCTTCTTCGGAGCTAATATCTGAGAGTTCATCTTCGAATACTATCATTTGGCCGCCGCGGGCTTTGACTTCTTGCAGGTTTGATTTTAACTTTTCTAATAAATCATCTAACGGTGCGATAGCGACTACGGGCATATCTTCATCTATCAATGCTAATGGGCCGTGTTTTAATTCACCTGCGGGATAGGCTTCGGCATGGATATAGCTTATTTCTTTTAACTTTAATGCACCTTCCATCGCAATAGGGTACATGGTGCCTCTTCCTAAGAACAATGCATGTTCTTTATCGGCAAATAATTGTGCTGTGTTTTCTATTTCTTGTTCGTGGGTGAGTGCGTTGGCAATCAGGCTTGGTAATTTCTGCAAGCCTCTTACTATCGATGCTTCGCGTTCACTATTAATACATTGTTTTACCTTGCCAATGCTGGTGATAAGTAATGCCAGTGCCACTAATTGCGTTGTAAAGGCTTTGGTTGAAGCCACGCCTATTTCAGGGCCTGCATGGGTGAGATAGCTAAGATCTGATTCTCTCGTTAAGCTACTTTCTGGCACATTACAAATAGTCAATGTTGGAATGTTTTCACATTGGGTTAGATTCCCGCCTTCGCGGGAATGACGGGAATCATCCTGTGAATGA
>JALSLH010000034.1 GCA_026988435.1 Methylophaga sp. | reverse complement strand
CGCTTTAGTTCCAAAACGGCGTCAAAGGGACAAGGCTGAGACGCATTATCAAGAAGACGTCCCTCCTCTTACTGTAGAGGCTGATCCAGAATCAGAGATTAAACTGACAGACATTTCTGAACGTCAATCGAACACCAAAATAGGTGAAGTTAATAACTCAGTTAAAACTGAAAATACTTCAAAACTAGAACTTGCTGAAGCGTCCTTAATACGTCAGAGCGAAATAGATAAACTATTAAAAAAGCTTCATAATATCTCTCAGAACAACCATTTGTCTTCTAAAGGAAAACAAAACAATAGACAAGCAATTAGATATCTACTTAAATCCCCTATTGAAGCCAAGCTGAAAAAAAAATCTGTACTGAGTTTAAACAGCAACTTAACAGTATTAGTGCTAAATATTAGCAGTAAAGGTGCTATGATTGAATTGAAAAAGTCGCTTAAATTGCGGGGGAAAATAACTCTAACTATTCATTTTGATTCTCAACATATTTTTGTAATTCCTGCGCGTGTTGTCAGAAGAGAGAATAAAATTGTCTATGGCCTGCAGTTTTTAGATTTTCAGCATAAATTAACTGATTATCTAGTCAACTCAAGTAAGTACGATCTTACTTACTTATCTAGCCTCGATAATTAATGTGTACTTGTATAGTTTCACCACGGTATACTGCAATATGGTCAAGTGAAACTGGACACTTTCTTAGGGCCTATTTCTGATGGAACTCCACGCTCAAACTCTAAGGGCGATTTAGAGTGTGTCAGCTTACCATTATAAAAAGCTAAGTAATCAATAACACTTAACTTAGTCGCTTCTTTTATTCGTAACCGTCAATTAAACCCACCTAGCCTGTAATGGTAAAGTAAAACAGGACACTTTCTTAGACCTCTTTTTTATGGAACTCACGTTCAAACTCTAAGGGCGATTTATAGCCTAATTTAGAGTGTGTCCGCTTACCTTCGCTGAAAATCAGGGAAACGGAGCGATAGCGAAGTGATGATTTTTAGTCCGCAGTAGGCGACAGGGAAATTCGCCAATCCGAAGTGCACTGCGATAGCAGTGCGCGAGGGAGGCTAGTAGTTATCCCGACAGCCGTCAAGCCATTTGAGGTAGCTTTAACGTAGCGGCTTTTGTGCGAAGTTGAAGCGGACGCAGGGCGTACTGGGGCTTATCCAGTTCGCTCCGTATGTGAATGAATATTTGGCGACAGGAGTCCCAAGTATTTCATGAGGTAGGATGGCGCGCCTATCTTATTCGGCTTCTTTCGCAAAGAAGACGGCGGCCTTTTTTAATATTTCGCGCTCCATACGCAATTGCTTATTTTCTTTACGTAATTGAAGCAATTCATCATGCCCACTCAGGTTTAAGCTGGAATTATTTTTAATGGTTTTCTCTTCAGGGCCTTTCTCGGCTTTTACCCAACGTCTAATGGCGCTTAAAGAAACGCCTAAATTATCCGCAGCTTGTTGCTGCGTGTATCCATGTTTAATGACTAATTTGGCCGCATCCTGTTTAAATTCAAGTGTGTACTTAGGTTTTGTCTGTTTGTTTTCGTTACTCATATTCACCTCTAATAACATTATAAATCAGCCTTTAGAAGTGTCCTGCTTTATTAGACCAATACAATTGGAGGGGGCTTGTGCGATGGTACTCCTCCTATGTTCAACGGTGAGGGTGTACAATATCCAAAAGATCAATCAGGCTCAGCTCATTAAATTCCTACCCTTAATAAGTGGCTAGATAAGTAATAAAATAACCTTATAAGAAAAAATATGACACTCGACGTATATTTATCTATTTTTACCTTAATATTCTTTTCCCTGGGAATTAACATCCTTTCGCTGAAGACACGTATTCCTTATACTGTCCTGCTAGTCATTGGTGGCTCTTTGCTGGTACCACTTTCAAATATAGAGGTCTTTTCTTTTATCACTAGCTTTCAACTAACTCCGGAGCTGTTGTTTTTCGTTTTTCTACCGATCCTAATTTTCGAATCGGCCTACAATATGAAAATTCGTAATATCCACGAAAATAAATTTGCGATCAGTATGTTAGCGATTGTCGGCCTACTGATTTCAACTTTTTTTATTGGCTATGTCGGTCGTTGGGCATTTGGGCTACTGGGTTTTGATATTCCGTTGCTAGTTACTTTACTCTTTGGTGCTATTATTTCTGCAACAGATCCCGTGGCCGTTTTATCTTTATTTAAAGAGTACGGCGCTCCGCATCGTTTAACTTTGATATTTGAAGGCGAAAGTCTATTTAACGACGGAACTGCCTTTGCTACATTTTTAGTCTTCTTGGAAATTATGCTACATGGTTTTCATGGTATAACGACTGTTTTACAAGGGGTTTTTGCATTCTTTACTATGATTGTGGGAGGTGGGTTCTTTGGTTTGTTGATGGGTTTTTTATTTTCTAAACTCATTGAATGGGTGAAAGGCCATGAACACCTTGAAATTACCTTGACCTTACTGGTCGCCCATTTTACTTTTCTTTTAGCGGAGCTTATTTCTGAAGAACTAGTCATAAATAACTATCATATTCAAATTTCTTCTATTATTGCCACACTGGTTTCTTCTATTGTAATGGGGAATTTTGGACGTTATAAAATGTCTGCTGGCGTTGAAGAGTACATGGAAAAATTCTGGTCTTATTTTGCTTTTCTCGCTAACTCTCTCGTTTTTATTCTAATGGGCTTGTTGTTTACCAGCCTTTCCATTGCTCTACATGTTGCGATCCTGCCAATTTTGATCACAATTATAGTTGTTGTCGTAGCTCGTGCAGTTTCTGTTTATTGTTCAATAGGCATGGCGAATCTCAATCAATCGGAAGAAGATATTCCTGTAAACTGGCAACATCTACTCTCTTGGGGCAGTTTACGGGGTGCTATTGCCGTTATTATGGTTATGCTTATCCCTGATGATTTGAGTCTCCCTAATTGGAATTACGAATTTACAATCAAAGAGTTTATTACTGCCATCACTATCGGTAGCATTTATTTTACTTTGATTATTAAAGCGACAACGATTGGCAAGGTAATACACTGGCTAAATATTGATACTTTGTTACCTCATGAAAAAATGAGCTACTTTAAAAGTAAGGCGCTCATTTATCAAAGTTTAAATGCTCGCACTAAAGAGCTTTTTGAGCATCAATATATTAATGAAGCACAGTACAAGTCTTTGACAGAAGAGCATCAAGCTTTATACCAAAATATTTGTCGGCAATGTAATGAAAAAAATAAAGACTCTAGTCATGTAGTTGAAAATATGTTGCGTATTTATACCTTGGCACTACAGAAAAGCGAACTGAAAGAAATTTTTAGGCGTGCCGAAATTAATGAGAATATATACAAAAAGAATTTGTTGATTTTAGAAACACAAACAGAACGGATTGAACAGGATCAGCCTCAATTAGAATCACTTAATATGTATCTGGACTCATGGATAGGTAAAATAAATCTTATTATCAAGCGTTTTTTCTCGTCATCTAGCAATTTAAGTGAAACACAAGAGCTTTACCTCTATTATCGGACGCAATATAAATTGGTTTGCAAAGTAATTGATGATCTGGCTTTAATAAAAAAATCGCCCTTAATCGAAATCTTTGATGACCCTACAGCTTTTCAGAATGTCGAAAATATTTATCAATATCTGCAAAATAAAACCGTGCAGCAAATGGCAAATGAAATTAAATCGAATAAAGACCTAGTGGATGAGATGAATGAGCAATCCGCAAAAGCTTTACTCAGCATTACTCAGGCAGATACCCTAAAGGATCTACATAAACATGAAATTATTTCCAGTAAATTATATGTTTTGCTGAAGAAGGAATTTAATGATGCGTGATTTTCAGGGTATGAGTTAATAACTATTTGAGGATAACCATTCACCTCCCGTTGTAAAAAATATAATAAAAACGGGAGGTTATTTATTTGGCCATTAAAATTTATAGCTAATATCTGCTTGTATATTATGCGTAAATAAATTACTGCCTGAAATAGTGTCTACATACTGCCCCATATAGCCTAATTTCAATCCTACCTTCTGATTTGCTTGATAGCTTAAACCTGTAAAAATACGATTTTCAGAAAAACCTTGTTTACCAAAATGGTTTTTATTTAGGTAAAACAACACCTCATCCCCAATGTAAGCACTCAAGCCATCGGCAAAGGGTAAGGCATGACTGATTTTTAACAATTGTCGTGGTCGGTAAGCGTTAGGTCCCCCCGTACGTAAATGCATGCGCTCATCCATACGGGTGCGACTAGTGAAATTAAATTCCCCGAAACTCTGTTTCCAGACAAAATCCTGATAGATACGGTTTTCATTAAGCGTTGTTTTATTTAAAGGTGCAATCCAGTCATGTACATAACCCAGCCAAATCGAAGCATGTTTATTTAGTTGATAACCGATTTGAGTGAATAATAAGTTTTCTGTGAATCGTGTACCTTGGTCTGAATCATCTCGGGTACGCGTTTGATTCATAATTTGCCAGTGAAATTTTTCTAGTGAAGGGGATACCGCTTTGAAATCACCTTTTAATGTGACGGAGCCCCATACACCAAAGACATTATTTGTGCTCGCAGGAGCATTCGAAATGGGTGGGATAATTGCTTCAGCAGCAAAGCCAGATATTGGTAAGGTTAATAGGCTGCTTAATAGGATTGTATGTTTGATTTTATTCATGCGTTTATCTTAATCATATGAATTATGAGCCAATCAATTATTGGCTTCTTCAATTAAATTTTAGGTAACTATTACGTAGACTATGCAACGCATAATTTATTGCACAGAAAGGAAGTTAATGCACATTCTCTTCTCATACTTCGCTTTTCCAGTGAGGGAGTGAACTGGCGATTTTGTACAAGCAGTATTAATGCCAAGTACGTATTTAGTTGAAATTAATCTTGATAACGCTGTGTTTTTGCAACAAACTTGTATTGATCAAGGGATTTTGAAAGATAACCGATAGAGAGTTATCATCTTTTTATGGTTCATATAAACCGCCTAGCCTGGTTTATATAAACCACTTTATTTTATCTCTAACGCGTAAAGGAGAGCGTTAAAGTTAATATGTCTATATAATCAATAAGTTAAATTTGTAAATAGTGATGGCACAAGGATTGCTTTTGTTATTCTAATCTTTATTATTTAATATTGGAGGTATCTATTTTGAATGATTCTACTTTACAGGCTGTACCGGAAACAGGGGTTGCTGGTTTAAAAAAATACTGGCATCAAGATTTAATTTCTGGTTTTCTTGTTTTTTTGATTGCCTTACCTCTCAGCTTAGGTATTGCAATGGCTTCGGGTTTGCCACCTATGGCCGGTATTCTCAGTGCCATTGTGGGAGGGATGTTTGTTTCGCGCATTAATGGCTCTTTTGTTACCATTGCAGGGCCTGCTGCGGGTCTAATTGTAGTGATATTGGATGCCGTACAAACGATGGGTGGCGGTGATCCAATGGCCGGTTATCGGTATACTCTGGCCGCTATTGTCGTTGCGGGTTTATTACAGATTGGTATAGGATTTTTAAAATTGGGCAGCTTGAGCTCATTTTTTCCTACTTCGGTCGTTCACGGTATGCTGGCGGCAATTGGTATTATTATTATCACCAAGCAAATTCATGTCATGTTAGGTGCTACGCCAGAGCCAGGAAGCCTATTTTCCTCTATGGCACAAGTACCGCATAGTATTATGAACATGAATAGTGAAATTGCCTTTATTGGTATTGTTGGTTTACTGATCATGATTTTGTGGAGTAGGCTACAGCAGCCCTTACTGAAAAAAATACCCGCCCCTATTATCGTTGTACTTTTAGGTATTGGTTTAGGGATGTACTTTGATCTAAATCATACCCATATTTATCATGTGCCACATCAGCTCGATATGCTAACGGGGCATTTAGTGCATGAAGGTCAGGTAGGCCCTAATTATCTGGTTTCAATTTCAGATCATTTTATATCTAGCTTTTATTTCCCCGACTTTTCTAAAATTACCGAAGTGGAATTTTGGGTGGCTGTGATAAGTATTTGTCTCGTGGGCAGCCTGGAAAGTCTGTTGACAACAATTGCCGTGGATAAACTTGATCCTTATAAGCGCCGTTCAAATTTAGATAAAGATATTATAGGTATTGGTGCGGGTAATACGCTTTCTGGTCTGATTGGTGGTACTGCGATGATTTCTGAGGTGGTACGGAGTTCGGCGAATATTAATAATGGAGCGAAAACGGGTTGGGCTAATTTCTTTCATGGCGCAATCATGCTGTTATTTGTGGTGTTATTTCCTGAAGTAATTCATAGCATTCCTTTATCAGCATTGGCTGCATTACTGGTTTTTACTGGTTTTAAACTGGCTGCTCCAACTGAATTCAGCAAAGTATTAAAAGTCGGTAGCGAACAGTTTTTTATGTTTATTGTGACTATTATTGGCGTGTTAGCGACTGATTTATTAATCGGTGTGGCGATTGGTATTGTGGTTAAACTTTTAGTACATATCTTGCGTGGTGTCTGGTGGAACAATTTATTTAAAATTTATTTCACTATAAAAGAAGAGGCGGGTGAGCAGATCACTCTGAAATTAAATGGTTCGGCTTTATTTGCTAATTTTTTACCAATGAAAAAAGCACTGGATAATTTACCGAAAGGTAAAAATATCATATTAGACTTAACAAATGCGTATTTAATTGATCATACAGTTATGGAGTATATGCATGATTTTATCCATGATTATGAAGCACATGGGGGGCATTGTCAGCAAATCGGTGATGCTATTCATACTTTTTCTGATCATGATTTAGCGGCCCGACTTATGACGGCTGATGATCGTAAACATTAAGCTAATTATTCTTTTTTAGTGCATGCTGTGTCAGTGTTTATTTTGTTGAGCACTGGCATAGTATATTCATATTTTGTGATATGACACTTCAAAAAAATAATTATGGGGCATGCACTTGCATCTCCAATTCCTTTTAATTTGAGAGAGCTCTTATGATTCTATTCTTAGCTTATGCAGCGGTGCTACTCAGTTTTTTGTCAGGTATACTGGCATTGCTGATGCGGCAACATTGTAGCGTGATAAAGTGGGTGCATTATTGTTGTACCAAGCGGCCTGATTGGCAACAGCGCTTAAATAACTGGCTAGAACAATCTGTCTATCCGCAGCGCATACAGCAACTTAGCTTTATATGTTTGGGCATGGCAGGGGTGTTTGCCATGATTGCAGGAGTAGGTGGCTTAATGAGTGAACAAGCCATGACAGCACAATTACCCTTAGGACTGCCTTGGCTTCCTTGGCATGTACGCTTTGATAGTTTATCTGGCCTATTTTTCCTCATTATCGGTATCGCTATTTTTGCCGTCAGTTGCTATGGCCCTGGCTATGTTAAAGGTAATAATGAGCAGGAACACCCTTTTGCAGTATTAGGTTTATTCAGCGGCTTATTTATTGCTGGTATGTTGTTGGTATTATTGGCTGATGATGCTTTCTTTTTTATGATTTCATGGGAATTAATGTCGGTCGCTAGTTATTTCCTGGTGGCTTTCCAACATGAAAATTCTGCTAATCGTCATGCGGCTTTTATCTATTTAATTATGGCTGAGGGGGGGGCGATAGCCATTATTTTGGCATTTGGGGTATTAGCTAGCTTTTCTGACGGCGGTGCGTTTACCTTTGATGCTTTACGTAATGCGTCACTCTCTGATACATGGGCGAGTGTCGCCTTTGTTTTGGCGTTAGTGGGTTTTGGTATGAAGGCTGGCTTGGTACCGTTACATGTTTGGCTGCCTGAAGCGCACCCCGTTGCCCCTTCGCATATTTCCGCGCTAATGAGCGGTGTTATGTTAAAAGTCGCTGTCTACGGTTTAATTCGTTTTAGCTTTGATTTACTCGGTGACATTCAATGGCAATGGGGAGTTGCACTAATGATTATTGGTGCTATTTCCGCCTTAGGTGGGATTTTATATGCCATGATGCAACCAAATTTGAAACGTTTATTGGCTTACAGTTCGGTAGAAAATATCGGTATTATTTTTATGGTACTGGGTTTATCAATGATTTTTGTCGCCAAAGGACATCCTACTCTTGCGGCTTTAGGCTTTGTTGCCGCGTTGTTTCATGCCTTTAATCACGCTTTATTTAAAAATTTATTATTTCTTGGTGCAGGCATTATCCAGCATCAGGTACATAGTTTAAATATAGATGATATGGGGGGGTTAATTAAACGTATGCCACACACCAGTAAATTATTTTTGATCGCTTGTATGAGTATTTCTTCATTGCCTTTATTTAATGGTTTTGTTTCTGAATGGCTGGCGTTTCAAGCTGCCTTGCAAGTGGGAGTACTGGATGATGCGGTATTACGCAGCTTGGTTCCGGTAATGGCCGCAGCTTTAGCTTTAACAGCCGCCTTGGCAGCCGCTTGTTTTGTTAAATTATTTGGTATGATGTTTTTAGGTTTGCCACGTACACGCCATGCGGCGAAAGCAGAAGAGACACAAGACAAAGGGATGCTATTTAGTTTGAGTCTATTGGCTGGATTATGCTTTTTATTCGGTATATTTCCGGGCTTAATGATTAACCTGCTAGATAATGTCGCTTTGCAATTATTAGGGCATAGCCTGCCGAATGCAACAGCCGCAGGCTGGTTATGGTTAACACCTGTTTCCGCAGAAAAAGCATCCTATTCCGCGCCTATCGTTCTGTTCTTAGCGGCTATTGCTGGTGGCATTAGTTATCGCTATCTACGCCGTGATCCGGCAATGGCATTACGCGAATCAGAGACTTGGGATTGCGGGTTTGGTGGGCTTACCCCTCGTATGCAATATACCTCTAGTGCTTTTACTATGCCGTTTAGACGTATCTTTTCTAAAGTTTGGATAATTGATGAAACGATTACAAAACAGCCTGGAACTATGCCTTTACAAGTCACTGACATCCATTATGAGTTGCATGTTAGCGACCATAGTTGGCCGAAACTATATCAGCCGATAGAAAAGTCTGTAAACCGTATTGCTCGACTGGTTAGTCGCATGCAAACTGGGAATATCCGCGTTTATTTAAGCTATTCTTTTTTTACATTAATTTTCTTATTATGGGTGATTAGCTAATGAATGTCTTATTCGCCATTATTCAAACATTATTATTTATCGCCTTAGCGCCGTTATTAGCGGGCTGGGTAAAGTGGTGTAAATGTCATTTACAAAATCGTAGAGCACCCTCATTGCTCCAACCTTATCGCGATTTGATTAAATTGACACATAAACAACCTGTGGTTTCTAAAGATGCTTCTTGGTTGTTTATTATTGCACCGTATATTATTTTTTCTACTACGGCTTTAGCCGTCAGTGTGGTGCCACTGCTTGCGGTAGATTTACCTACGGCAAGCAGTGCTGATGTGATTGTACTCGTTGGTTTTTTAGCCTTTGCACGGTTTTTTTTGGTATTGGCTGGCTTAGATGTCGGTACTGCCTTTGGCGGTATGGGTTCTTCACGAGAAATGACGATTTCTGCTATGGCAGAGCCCGCGATGTTAATGGCGGTCTTTACTTTAACGATGACAGCCTCAACCACTAATTTATCTTTTGCGATAGACCATGTTTTGCAAGAAGGCTTAGTCTTGCGACCCTCATTTATTTTTTCCTTATCAGCCTTAATGTTGGTAGCTGTGGCAGAGACGGGGCGTATTCCGGTGGATAATCCTGCGACTCATTTGGAATTAACCATGATTCATGAAGCCATGATTTTAGAATACAGTGGCCGACATTTAGCTTTGATTGAATGGGCCAGTCAGTTAAAACTGATGCTTTATGGCGTGTTAATTGCCAATATTTTCTTCCCTTGGGGCATTGCAGAAACTTTTTCACTTTCAGTATTAGGCTATGGACTTTTGGCGATTATGGGTAAGCTAGCGCTATTGGTAGTGGTGCTAGCGATCTCTGAAACTTTACTAGCGAAAATGCGCTTATTTCGTGTACAGGAATTTTTGAGTTTTGCTTATTTATTGGGCTTACTCGGTATGCTTAGTCATATTATTTTGGAGGCAGCACACTAATGGGTATTGAAAATTTAGATCACTATTCACAAATTATTTTGTCATTGGCCGCTTTGGTGATGCTGAGCTCTTTTATCATGCTAGCGCAAGGGCGTTTGCTACGCTTGGTATTTGTGTTTGCAGTACAAGGCTTTATGTTGGTATCGGCCACTGCTATCGCGGCCTATAGTTTTAATAACCCACACCTGTATATTTCTGCTGCCATTACTTTGGCATTGAAAGTGATATTTATCCCTTGGATGCTCAGGCGGCATATTTTGAAACTCAATATGCACCGTGATGTTGAAGCATTAAATAATAAAACAGCCATTATGATGGGCGGTGCAAGCCTTGTGGTCTTTAGTTACTACGTATTGCACCCCATTATGCAAAACTCCTCGATGGTTTTATTGAATGCGTTGTCTTTGAGTCTTGCGGTTATTTTATTAGGTATGTTACTGATGATTTCCCATCATCAAGCTATTGCTCATGTGGTTGGCTTTATGTCGATTGAAAATGGTTTGTTTTTTGCGGCAACTGTTTCAACGAATGGCATGCCCATGGTGGTGGAATTAGGGGTTGCCTTTGATGTGCTAGTAGCAGCCGTATTATTTGGTATTTTCTTTCTACATATCAATAGCAGTATTGATTCTTTGGATGTGGATAAAATGAATCGTTTAAATGAGGTGGATCAATGATTCCAGCCTATTTGTTATTATTATTACCCTTGCTTGGTATTCTTTATTTTGGTTTATTAGGGCATAAGGAAGACGTCGGTAAGCAAAATATTCGCTTTAATGGCGTGACTTTACTCCTGTCTTTATGGCTTGCGGTGAATGTCTTTCTGTCAGGTACGATACTCTCAGCTGATCAGTATTTTATTGTCGATTCCTTTAATGTCTACTTGATCGTCTTAACGGCTTTTGTCGGCTTTACCACGTCTATTTTTTCGGCACCTTATATGGCGCATGAACAAGAGATTGGTAAATTGACTGCCAATCGATTAAGACTATATTACTCGATGTATCAAGGTTTTATGTTTGCCATGTATCTGGTATTGACCACGAATAATATGGGCATTATGTGGGTTGCTATGGAAGCAGCTACTTTGGCTACAGTATTGTTAGTTAGTTTATATCGTACCCCCGAGTCTATTGAAGCCGCGTGGAAATATTTTATCCTTTGCGGTGTCGGGATTGCGCAGGCCCTGTTCGGTACAATTTTATTATACTACGCAGCGATACAAATTAGTGATGTTGACAATGCCTTAACGTGGTCGGTGTTATATGAAAATGCCAAGTTGTTAGACCCTGAGATTCTGGAAATTGCCTTTGTCTTTATGCTAATAGGTTACGGAACTAAGATTGGCCTTGTTCCTTTGCATAATTGGCTGCCAGATGCACACTCAGAAGGGCCAACGCCCATGTCAGCGGTTTTATCTGGGTTATTATTGAATGATGCCTTGTATGCCGTAGTACGTAATAAAATGTTGATTGATGGGGCTACCGATAGTCATATTGCGGGTTATTTAATGATGGGGTTTGGCATGTTGTCATTTCTAGTCGCGGCATTTTTTCTGCATCGGCAAAAAGATATTAAACGCTTGTTTAGCTATTCTTCTATTGAACATATGGGCTTAATGACCTTTGCCTTTGGTATCGGAACCCCATTTGCTACCTTTGCCGCGTTATTGCATATGACTGTGCATTCGCTGACTAAATCCGCTATCTTTGTGACCGTGGGCCATGCCGCACAAATATCCGGCACGCAAAGTATTGAAAAAATTCGTGGTTTAATTAAAACGCAACCTCAAGTCGGTTGGGGCTTACTGATTGGTACTTTAGCCATTGCAGGTTTTCCTCCGTTTGGCGTATTTGCCAGTGAGTTTTTAGTGTTACTGGCAACTATGCAAAGTTACCCATGGCTGGCTCCTTTTCTATTATTAGGAATTGGTATTGCTTGTGCAGGTTTATTTAGAAATATTCAACCTATGGTTTATGGTGAAAAACCTGAAGGTCAGCAAGCTGTTCAAGCCAATTTATGGCCGGTAATGATTCATTTAGCTATTGTTTTATGGCTGGGTCTTGCGATGCCAGATTTTTTAGCTGACTGGTTTACCCAGGCGACTATTTTAATTTCAGGGAGTGCTCCGTTATGAGTGAAGTCCATTCTAATTGGCAGTTAGCCTTACAGTTAGCACTGGAAGCTGAAGTCATTCCACACAATAGTACTGTTGTTAATAATTTAGCACGGTGGACAATTAGCGCTGATGACTGGCTACGTTTTGCCACGATTGCTCAGCAACACCACTTACGCTGGGTAGCCGGTTGGGCAGAACAAAGGAAGGATACTTTTGTTGTTAACGCCTGTTTTGCAAGTCAAACAGGATATTTATGGTTACAGACTGAATTGCATATTGAGAAACCTCAACTGCCTTCACAAGCCACTATATACCCAGCAGCAAGTCGTAGTGAGCGTCATACGCAGGATATGTTTGGTATTCATTTTGTTGACCGCCCTGATTCCAGAAAGTGGACGCGGCATTGTGCTTGGAAAAAGCATGATTATCCTTTGCGCAAAGATTTTCCTCTTCAGGGGATGCCTGAAGTCATTACCCCAGCGAATATGGATTATCAGTTTGTTAAAGCCCGAGGTGCAGGTGTTTATGAAGTGCCAGTGGGGCCAATACATGCTGGCATTATTGAGCCAGGACATTTTCGTTTTCAAGCAGTTGGTGAAACGATTTTAAATCTTGAAGAGCGACTTGCCTATGTACATAAAGGCATAGAGAAACTGGCTGAAGGTCGAACGCCTGAAAAACTAGTGCGTTTAGCGGGACGCATTTCTGGAGATAGCACCGTGGCACATAGTTGGGCCGCTTGTCGCGCAATGGAGCAAGCGGCTGGTATTACTATTCCAGAACGCGCGGCTTTTATTCGCGGGATCTTATGTGAACGTGAGCGTATTGCTAATCATCTAGGTGATATAGGTGCTATTTGTAATGATGTTGGTTTTGCTTTTGCACAAATGCAATTCAGTCGTTTACGTGAGCAATGGCAACGTAATTCGGCTAGTGTGTTTGGCCATCGTTTATTAATGGATAGGCTTATTCCGGGGGGCGTTAAGGTTGATTTATCTGTAGCAGATTGCACCTTACTAACGCAAGAACTAAAAGTTTTACGTAAAGAGCTAGATGAGACTATCCCTGCGCTAGACTTAAACTCTTCTTTAGAAGATCGTTTATTTACTACGGGTTATTTATCGCCCAGTACCGCTGCGACTTACGGAGTAGTGGGCTATGTGGCTAGGGCGAGTGGTCAAGATTTTGATGTACGCCGTGATGTATCTTATACGCCCTATAATCAATTAAATATTAAAGTGGCTGTAGAAGAACAAGGCGATGTAGCCTCTCGAGTCTGGGTGCGTATAAAAGAAGTGTTTGCCTCAATTAAGCTATTAAGCCAAATGTTAACTCAATTACCGGAAGGCGAGTTAGTGACGGCATGGCAAAAACCTAAGGAATATAGCGAAGGCTTGGCCATGGTTGAAGGCTGGCGAGGTGAGATTATGACTTATGTGCGCTTTAGCAGTGATGATAAAATCAGTCGTTTTTATGCGCGAGATCCTAGCCATTTTGGTTTTCTAGCTCTGGAAAAAATTGTACTGAATAATATCGTACCGGATTTTCCCGTCTGTAATAAATCAGTTAACCCTTCTTATTCCGGAAATGACCTATAGGACACCACAATGTTAAGACTTTTTGCGAAAACTTTAAAAACTGGCATTGTTACTGAAAAAATAAAACGCCCTGATGCTTCTGAGTTAGACGCCTTGGGCATAGAAGTAAAGCGCCAGGTAGATAAATATTTTTCGGGTAGTATTGCCATTCGCGCGGTCGATGCGGGCTCTTGTAATGGCTGTGAATTAGAAATTCATGCGTTAAATAATCCTATTTATGATGTTGAACGCTATGGTATTCATTTCGTTGCTTCACCCCGGCATGCGGATGTTTTATTAGTCACTGGCCCTGTTGCACGACACATGCAAACCGCATTGCTGCGTACTTATGAAGCAACGCCAAACCCAAAATGGGTGATTGCGGTGGGGGATTGTGCCGCCTGTGGTGGTGAGTTTGGTGTTTCTTATGCCAGTTGTGGTGCTGTTGCTAATGTCATTCCTGTTGATATTGTGATTCCTGGTTGCCCACCCACACCGGAAACTTTGGTTAAAGGGTTACTCAGTTTGATGAAAAAATAGTGCCCTGATGAGAAAGTGGTGACTCTTTTGCCTAGATGCCACTATTAAAGTATGAGTCTTAATAACTTTGATTATGAGAGAATTTGTGAGAGGTGCTTTTAACTGCTATTGCCTGTAAGTTGCGGTTAAAAGTGCCCACTCACATTAGGCATTAATTTATGGCAATATCAGTATTCTCGTTAGTCATACCTGGGTATTTAATTCGGAAAATAAAAATTTAATGCAATGGCTAAAAAGAAAAAAACAGCAGTAATACAAGAAAAGACAGAAAGTTCAAATTTTAATAGCAAAAGAATGAAATCTTTTTATGCTTGGGATGGGGATATTTTAGTCTTGAATGTTTTAGGTACTCCGAGTGCTAAGCGCGATATTATTGGTAAACCTAAAGGTAATCAATTGAAAATTAGCGTTACGGCTAAACCCGTTGCTGGCAAAGCAACAGACTATATGGTGCGTTTTTTGGCTAAAGAGTTCGGGGTTAATATTAAAGATATTGAAGTCGTTTTTGGACGGATGAATATTAATAAGCAATTACGTATTAAAGCACCGAAGGTTTTGCCTCGTAGTATTGCTAAATATGCAAACTGAGATGCACCGATCCACTTAAAAAGAAGATAAACCTATGCGCAAGCTATTATTTAAACCCGTTATTTTTGTTAGTATTCTTTTAGGTTTATTTATTATTGGTGAGTTTATTGCCATTGGTGGGCTGACCTGGCGCAATCATCAACGCTTAAATGCATTGCAAAATGATATTCGTAATGGCCACCGATTAAATGAAGTTATTTTTGTTTTACTCCATAACCAATTACAGCCCAGCAAGCAGGAGGGCGCACAAGTACAATTACAAAATAGCTTACTTGCTGGTTATATAGATAACCCTGAGATTGCAAGTGAAATACAGCGCTTAGAGACTTCATTTGATAAAGCATTGCAAGGTGATGCGGATAGGTTAGTACAAGCAATCAATACCACACATCAGTTGTTTTTGCGGCAAGCTGATGAGGAAGAGGAATTATTACAGAGAATTGCTGAAGATAGCCAATTAGAGCTACAACTTTCAATCATTTTGCCATTATTGTCTTTCGTTATTATTTTTATCATTGCGCGGTATTTTTTTAAACGAAATATTCTATCTCCGCTTGATTCCTTAAAAGACTTTTTACAAATGTTAGCGGCAGGTGATCGTCAACCGATTCGACAGAAAGCTGCCGATCCCGCGATGCAAGGTTTATTTGATAATTATAATCAGTTAGTGATGCGACTGACAGAGTTAGAGAATGAACACTTGAATTATACTGGCGAATTAGAACAAGAGGTACGCCGTATTACCTCCACTTTGCTGGAGCAAAGTCAAGCCATAGCACATAGCGAACGCTTATCGGTTGTTGCTGAATTAGCTGCCAGTACAGCACATGAATTACGTAATCCTCTAGCCGGAATTCAGGTAGCACTGGAAAATATTTTACAGGATTGCACTGATGATGATTTATCGGAACGAATTCAAGCCGTTAATGCTGAAGTCAAACGCTTAACCTGTCATTTGAATGATTTATTAGCATTAACGAGAAGCTCATCAAATACTGCGACACAGGTCGATATGCAAGCACTTTGTTATGAATTACGCCAATTTCTTAAATATCAGGTTCCCGAAGATGTTAGTTTGAATTTTGCTATAGAAACGGGGTTAAATACTTTTCTTCCTGCGACTGAATTTCGTTTAGCCTTATTAAACTTACTTCTTAATGCTCAGCAAGCCATTGGTAATAACCCCGGTCAAATTCAACTCACGGCTCAGCAAGATAAACAGCAGATTATCATCAGAGTGGAAGACACGGGTTCTGGTTTTGCTCCAGACTTTTTAAAGCATGGCATCAGACCTTTTATTAGTCTAAAGGCAAAGGGTACAGGTCTAGGTTTGGCTATGGTACAACGCTTTGTTAAGTCTCAGCAGGGAACCATCAAGCTGAGTAATACTTGTGATGGGCATGCCTGTGTCACCTTAACCTTACCTATATTAAAGTCATGAAAGATTGTTTATTGATTATTGAGGATGAAAAATTATTAGGTTTAGAGTTACAGCGTTTTTTTAGGAAACAAGACTGGGAAGTTGAGTGGGTTGAGTCGCTGAGTAAAGCTAGGCATATTTTATTAGCTCAAAAAATTGATCCTATTGTGATCTTGTCGGATATGAATTTACCTGATGGTAATGCGCTGGATTTCTTAGAAGAAATGCGTGACAAGCCCATTGAATGTAGTGAATGGCTGTTTTTGACAGGCTATGGCAGTATCTCAGATTCGGTACGAGCCTTACGTCTAGGTGCTTTTGATTTTATTGAAAAGCCTTGTGATTTAAACCGTTTGAATTTACAAATTGAAGGGGCTGCTCGTAGTGCTAAAGCTCAGCGTCGTTTATTACAAGAAGCACAAAGTAGTCATACAAAATATTCGGTTAACTCTTTTCTAGGGAGTAGCGAAAGTAATAAAACCTTGAAGTCGATGTTAAGCAGAATTGCTCAAGTGCCTTTTTCTAGTTTAGTCATTAGCGGTGAAACTGGTGCAGGTAAAGGCTTATTAGCAAAAGTTTTACATTACAGTGGTAACAGAAGCACAAAACCGCTGGTGGAGATTAACTGTGCCGCTTTGCCGCATGACTTATTAGAATCGGAATTATTTGGTTTTGAAGCTGGCGCGTTTACCAATGCAAAAAAAAGGCACAGGGGATTATTTGAACAAGCCCATCAAGGCACTTTGTTTTTGGATGAAATCGGTGAGATGGAATTAGGTTTACAAAGTAAACTCCTTAAAGCCGTTGAAGAATTGAAAATTCGCCGCTTAGGTAGTGAAACTGAAATTGATGTGGATGTGCAGATTATAGCTGCGACTAACCGTGACTTATCGCAACAGGTAGCAGAGGGGAAGTTTAGAGAAGATTTGTATCATCGCCTCAGTGTACTCTCGGTTAATATTCCACCTTTAAGGGATCGTTTGGAAGATATGAAAGAACTTGTGCCCGCGTTTATTGCCGAATTTAACGCTAAATCAGGCAAAAAAGTAAGTGCTAATTTATCCCCAGAAACATGGGCTCAATTACAGGCTTATCATTGGCCAGGAAATACGCGTGAGTTACGTAACGTTATCGAACGTTGTGTGTTACTAGCTGAAGATCAAGAGTTCCCATTGCAATGGTTACAATTACAGAGCAAAAAACAAGCGGGTGAAATGTCTGTGTCAGCTGAAAATTCTCAGCAGTTACATATCCCACTGGATGGTAGTTTGACTTTACAAGATATGGAAAAATATATCTTACAGCAAGTGCTAGAATTGACCGATTATAATGTGGCAGCTGCGGCAAGAATGTTAGG
>JALSLH010000033.1 GCA_026988435.1 Methylophaga sp. | reverse complement strand
TATGGCCACTGATTTAGCTAAAACACACACTAGCGCTACGCCTATGTCAGCTCTAGCCGAACAGCTCATGCAATTACATGGCAGTCATGGTTTTTTAGAGCAAGATCCTTCGACTTTAATAAAGCTTTATAAACATGACTAGCACCCACCTAAGTAAAGTACAAAACGGGTGCCAAATAATGCAAAAGACAGCTGACTTTGTCACTGATAAAACAGAAAATTCCCCCTAAAAAGACTCGGCAAGTAACACCTCTTATTATTTTGTGAACTAATTCACAAAAAAAGTAAGCCATTGTTTTTACAAGACGTTTTCGATTCGACACTATTATCTTTGCTAAATCAGTTTTTTTGATGGACAACCTCTATTTTTTTGATGTAAACTCTTCAGCACTTGAGGGATTTAAGGAAATAACAACAAGGACAAGAGGAAGCATAAACTTACAAATAAAAAAAATAAAAAAGTTTATTAAGGGAATAGAGCGCATAAATAATAACAATAATAAAGCACAGAAAATTAAAACCCGCCTTATGCGGGTTTTTTATTGTCTATTTTTCTTCACAAGCTAAAGGCGTACTATTCAGTACGCCTTTATTTTTTTAAAAACTAAAAACTCAACTTAATACCGCCCCAACCAGCCCTAGGCGCACTAACACCAACAAACCGAGTGCTTTGTTCCCCGATACCTATACCTTCTAAAGCATCACCGGTCTCACCGTACATACCAAAATTATTATATTTTTCATTAAAAACATTATCTAGGCGAGCAAAAATTTTGACATGCTTATTAAACCTGTATTCAGTCTGCAAATTAACCACCGCATAACCCTTTAAAGGCTTATCTAAATTAGCTTCATCGCCTCGTAAATATTGTTCACCATTAAAAAATACATTCATACCCACTGTCCAGCTGTCCAAAACATCTACATCTGTCGAAAATTTGACAATATGGTTAGCTATCCCTGGAATACGATCCCCTGCTTTCACCTGTATATCACCATTAGCATCTGCACTAGGATGGTTAGGACTTTGAGAAGTATAAGGGGTTAAAAAAGTTGCATCAATAAAAGAGTAATTTAATGACATACGCCAGCGGTCAAAAAATGCCGTTGACAAGCCTAACTCGACACCTTGTCGTTGTGTTTTACCAACATTATCAAAAAAACCAGTACTATTAGCACCGCCTGAACTTTGAAAAATAATATCATTATGATTCACCGTATTAAAATAGCCAACATTCCAATGTACACGACCCTCTAATACATTTGTAAAACGCCCTCTAAATCCAGCTTCCCAAGTTTTAGCGACCACTTGCTCTAATGGTGGATCAGCAATAAAAGCATTAGGTAATTTACATGGATCATCAGGATCTGCACAACTTAGCTCCATAGGTGTCGGTACACGCGAAGACTCACTATAGCCACCATAAAAATTTAACTCAGGCATAAAAGCATAAGTTAAACCTGCCGCAGGATTAAAACGATCAAACTTATGATTCCCTGTTAACTTCGGGTTACCCCCTCTATCCTGCATATCAATTTCAACATGATTATAGCGCCCCGATACACTCACGGCTAATTGCTCTGTAATATTAAATACATCACTAAAAAACAAACCAATTGAATGTGTCTTTGTGTCTAAACGTACCCGCGATTCATCGGCTAAAATACCCGACCCGTCCACACCACGATCTTCGGTTAATGATCCTAATTCAGTATCTGCACTATAATCCACATTTCCTAAGTCATAACTAGTACCAATAACGAACTGATTTTCATGTCCCATAATGGCTTGATTAAACGCTGTTTGTAAGGCAATACCAAAAGACCATTGCTTAGTTTTGGAGGTATTTAAAGTTCCGCCTTCAACATCATCACTAGCTAATATTCCATCCCCATTAATATCTTCAACAACCTCGTCACTGCCTTCCTCGCATAAGAAACCGGGCTGATCATCACACTCTTCAAATTCACTACCATCGCCATTTAAAGTAGCGACATTATTACTACGGTAATAAACATTACCCGCTAATTCCACGTCATCATTGACCCATAAATTACCATCTAAAGCAGCTAAAAAGAACTCATTGCTGGTCTTATCTGGATGCGTGAAAACTGCTTTACGACTAATGGCTTCCAACTCAACGGGAGTCGCACCATTACCAATTAAACTCGTATCAGCTCCTGCTAAAGTTAAGTTGAGCTGCCCTGCCTCACCCCGCCAGCTAAAAGTCCCTAAGCCATTAAATGCTTGGCTAGGAGAATAATCACGCCAACCGTCTTCTTGAAAATGTTGCAAGTCAAGAAAATAAGCAAATTCACCATTATTCCAACCACTGCGAATCTCTTCAGTATGCCGCCCCCAAGAGCCCCCACTGACAGTCAAACTATGCTCTGGCGCAGTAAAACCAGTTTTAGTTTTTAATGCAATAGCCCCCCCCAAACTATTTAAGCCATAAGCTGGATTAGACCCGGACTGCAAACTCATCGTATCAATTGCACCTCTGGGGATTAAATCCCAATGCACGTTATCACCAAAAGCCTCATTAAAACGCACACCGTTCAGATAAATAGATAAACCTTGTGGCAAACCTAATAAGGGGGAAACAGTAAAACCACGATATTGCACATCAGGCTGTAAAGGGTTATTTTGTACATTATTAACCGTCACACTGCCCATATACTGATTCATATAATCAGGCACTGAAATGCTTTGCGCCTTAGCCAAGTCTTCCG
>JALSLH010000032.1 GCA_026988435.1 Methylophaga sp. | reverse complement strand
GCACCATAATGCATTTTCACGTGCTCTTTCATCTTGAGCATATCAAAATTACCTGCAACTTTTAATATCATATTGGCGGGGTAATAATAGGCATTATAATGCGCCATTACCTGTTCTAAAGTGAATGTCTGATTATTGAGTTTCTGCTTGAAATACGCTGGTTGTACGGCTACATCATCTAAGGAAAAATCATCCCTATAAATATCGGGTTGAGGCGGTGCTAGTACTTCTAGTCCTTTGGCAAAATACCATAATGGTTTATCTAGCCATTCATACGCACCTATTTCTGTTTGAACGGCGCCTTTTTCACTAACTAAATCTTCGAGTTCGACTTCTTTATCAAACAGCATATTGGCAAACTGTTCTACTATCCAAAATGATTTTTCACTTTTTATAGTGGCGTTATAACCCGTTTCGTAGCGTGAGGTATAACCATTCATATAGGTTGCACCTTCTTCCTTAATATAATCCACATAATCACGATGAGGAATTCTTTTATCACGAAACACAATATGCTCTACCAAATGTGAAAGTCCGAACGTATTTTGATCTTCAATATCTGTTCCGACTGCAACAGTCAGTTCTAGTTGCGTATTTTCGGCTTTATCATCACTAATTAGATAAACCTGCAAACCATTATCAAGCTGCATGTAAATAATATTCTTATAGGGATCTTCGTCAGTGGCCGCATTAAGTGAGAAGCTTACGAAGAGGAGAAAAGCTAGATAAATATTTTTCATTGTTTGTGCTTATTTCCATTAAACATCGACATACTATACCCGAGACCATTCAATTTGTATTCTGCAGATTGAATGGTCACGGGTATAGACCCGCAACAAATACACGTTTGGGTGCTACGATTCCTTGCTCCGTCATTTCACCTAGGCCTATAAATTGCTTATTCGCATCAAATAACCGTACCTTTTCACCTTCATAAGGCTGACTTACTTTTATTGTTTGGCCGTGTCTTAACGCATCGACCATCTCATCCGTTGCATCAATACTAGGCCAATCAGGAAGTGCATTTTCTGTTGGTAACAATTCTTCATCTAAACGCTGTGATCCATGTTCAGCAATTTTTTCTAGCTGTTCAATCGTTACTGCTTGTTGAAGATCGTATCCTGCGGCAGAAACTCGGCGTAGCATAATGACATGACCGCCACTTCCTAGCTTATGGCTAATATCTTCAACCAAGGTGCGAATATAGGTGCCTTTGCTACAGTTTACATCTAAGGTGAAGCTTTCGGCAGTAATTGACAGTAATTTAATATCATAAATTGTAATTCGACGTGATTTTCGTTCGACTTCAATACCTTGTCTAGCTAACTTGTATAAAGGTTGTCCTTGATATTTCAGCGCAGAAAACATCGGTGGAACTTGATCTTGCTCGCCAATAAATTCGGGGAGTAAATCTACAATATCTTGTTCTGAGAAGTTGGGGATATCACTTGTGCTCAACACTGCACCGTCAGAATCACCAGAGTCCGTTACAACTCCTAGCTGGCAGGTAACATGGTAGCGTTTATCAGCATCTAATAAATAAGATGAAACTTTAGTGGCTTCACCTAAACAAATTGGCAACACACCCGTTGCAAGTGGATCTAACGCACCGGTATGGCCTGCTTTTTTAGCATCAAATAGGCGCTTAACCTGTTGTAGAACATGATTTGAACTGCGGCCCGTTGGTTTATCTATAATCACAATACCTGTGATATTTCGGCCTTTTTTATTGCGTCGTCCCATTTTAATATGGGCTCTTACTCTTCTTCAGGAAGATCTTTGTTTGCCTTTGAAATCAGCTCATCCATATGAAAGCCATGCTCAAGAGATTTATCATATTGGAACCGCAACTCTGGAATATTACGCAACTCCACGCGGCTCGCTAAACGGCGGCGCAGAAAACCTGCGGCATGGGAAAGGCCTGCAAGACATTCTTTAATATCTTCTTCTGAATTATCAGTCGTTAATCGGGTAACTAATACTTTGGCATATTTCATGTCAGCAGTAACATCAACATGAGAGAGCGTCACCATACCTACCCGAGGATCAGATACTTCATGTTGAATCATTTGGGCAAGCTCACGCATAATGAGCTCACCAATTCGATTTGACCGACTAAATTCTCTTGCCATGATTATAGTTTAGGCTTAACCAATACGCGTTCAAATACTTCAATTTGATCGCCAGGCTGAACATCAGTATAGTTTTTAACACCGATACCACATTCAACACCCGATTTAACTTCGTTCACATCATCTTTAAAGCGACGTAGTGATTCTAACTCACCTTCGTAGATAACCACATTATCACGTAATACGCGGATTGGATTAGTGCGTTTAATCGTGCCTTCAGTCACCAAACAACCGGCAATATCACCAAATTTCGGCGAGCTAAACACTTCATCTACACGGGCAAGACCGATAATTTCATCTTTATAAACATCATCTAACATGCCTGTCATGGCGCTAGTAACAACATCAATCAAATCATAAATAATACTGAAATATTGAACATCTAAGCCTTTTTCAGCAATAATTCGGCGAGCAGTATTATCTGCACGAACGTTGAAACCAATCAAAATTGCATCTGAAGCACCAGCTAATTGTGCATCTGTTTCATTAATTCCACCCACGCCAGAAGCTACAATTCTCACTTTGACTAGGTCTGTTGATAGATTCAACAAGCTTTGACTTACTGCTTCTGCACTACCATGAACATCAGCCTTAACAACCACATTAAGCGTTTTAACATCACCTGATTCCATTTTATTAAACATGTCATCAAGTTTAGCCGCTTGTTGTTTTGCCATAACTAGCTCACGCGCTTTAGTTTTGCGGAATGTTGCAATTTCGCGAGCCTTACGCTCGTCAGGTGCAACTTGTAATTCATCACCTGAAGCGGGCGTTCCTGAAAGACCTAAGATCTCAACTGGGGTTGATGGACCTGCTGATTTTAATGTTTCAGCATTTTCATCAAATAAGGCACGAACACGACCATATTCTTGACCAACAACAACAATATCGCCCTTATTCAATGTTCCACTTTGAACTAATACTGTCACTATCGTACCACGACCTTTATCAAGTCGAGCTTCGATTACAGTACCTTTGGCAGCACCTTCACTCGGCGCTTTAAGTTCTAACATTTCAGCTTGCAGTGAAATTGTATCTAATAAATCATCAACACCTTTACCGGTTAGAGCTGAAAGCGGAATGAACGGGACATCGCCACCCCAATCTTCTGGGATAACATCATGATTACCTAATTCTGTCTTAACGCGATCAGGGTTTGCTTCTTCTTTATCCATCTTGTTAACAGCAATAATCAGTAACGCTTCGGCTTCTTTTGCATGCTTAACAGCTTCAATCGTCTGCGGCATAACACCATCATCGGCGGCAACAACTAATACAACAATATCAGTCACTTTAGCACCACGTTGACGCATTTCAGTAAACGCAGCATGTCCCGGCGTATCTAGAAAAGTGATTTCACCACGACTTGTTTCTACTTTATAAGCACCAATATGTTGGGTTATACCGCCTGCTTCGCCTGATGTTACTTTTGTGCTGCGGATGTAATCAAGCAATGATGTTTTACCGTGATCAACATGGCCCATAACAGTAACAACCGGCGCTCTAAGCGTTGCATCACCAAGTTCTTTATCAGCAACTTCTAATAATAATTCAATTGCATTGTCTTGTGTTGGTTTTGGATTATGCCCCATCTCTTCTACAACAATAACAGCCGTATCTTGATCTAAGACCTGGTTAATTGTTGCCATAGTGCCCAGCCCCATTAAGGCTTTAATGACTTCTGCAGCCTTAACTGACATACGAAGCGCAAGATCTGATACTGAAATTGTTTCAGGTACATTGACATCAAGCACTACAGGTTCTGTTGGTAGCGTAAAACCATGCTCTGATGATGTTTCTATTAAAGGGGTAGCTTGAACTGCACCACGGCCTTTTTTCTTTTTACGACGGCCTTTACCTTGCGTTATGTGTAACTCTGCACGTTCAAATTTATCACCACGTTCATTTCGTCCACCGCGACGTCCACCCGCTGGTTTATCATTTTCTTTGGGTTTCGCTGTTGCAGCTTCTTTTTCTTTCCGTGCTGCTTTTGCCTTCTTCGCTTCTGCTTCTGCTTCTGCTTTTTCTTTTGCACGTTGCTTTTCTAATATAGCCTCTTCTTCTCTGGCTTTTTTGCGTGCTTTTAATGCTCGCTCTGCTTCGAGTCGAGCTAGATTAGCTTCGCGACGTTTAGCATCTGCTTCTTCTAATTTTTTATGTGCAATTTCAGAGGCGGACAATTTTTTTGTATCAGCCACTTTTTTGGTGGTTTTTTTCGCTTTTGCTTCTTCTGCTAAGGCTTTTTTCTCTTCCTCTGCCGCTAAACGCGCTTCTTCTTCAGCTTGTTTTTCAGCTTCAACCGCATTTTCAACCGCCGCAGCTTCACGCGCGGCTTCTTTGGCCTCTAGCGCTTCACGATCTCGTTTATCTTGTTCTTGTTGTTGTTTCGCTTCTTCTTCTAAACGTAGTTTTTCTGCCTCAGCGTCCGCTATCGCTTTTTCTTCTGCTTCTTTTTCACGCTGTAATTGCGCTTCGGCTTCAGCTTCTTCTGCCGCACTACGTTTTACATAAGTACGCTTTTTACGTACCTCCACGCTGACTGTTTTTCCGCCTTGGCGAGAAGTCGCGCCTAGCTTTATTTCACTTGTTGATTTGCGTTTAAGTGTAATCTTTTTAGGCTTTGAGATTGTATTCCCAGATTCTTCTTTACCATGTCGTGCTTGCAAGAAGCTTAGCAAGGTTTGTTTTTGCTCTTCCGTAATACTATCTGTTGCTTTAGATACGGTAACACCTGCTTCATTAAGCTGCTCAACCAGTCGATCTGGCGTTATACCTATATTATCGGCTAGGTCTTTAACCTTCATATCACTCATTGCCTACTCTCCCGCACCACTTTCTTCTGCAAACCATGACTCGCGCGCCTTCATAATAAGCGTCGCAGCTTGTTCTTCATCAATGCTATCAATATCCGTTAACTCATCTACCGATTGTTCCGCTAAATCATCAACAGTGTTGATATCATGACTTGCTAGCGTTAATGCTAACTCTTTCGTCATGCCTTCCATTTCTAATAAATTCTGTTCTGGCTTAGCAGATTCTAGCTGTTCTTCATTCGCTATTGCCCGTGTTAACAACACATCTCGTGCACGTGAGCGAAGTTCAGTGACAATATCTTCATCAAATTCTTCAATCTCAAGCATTTCAGCCTCTGGCACATAGGCTACTTCTTCTAGACTAGAAAATCCTTCTTGAGCCAAAATAAGCGCCACGTCTTCATCAACATCTAAATCTTTCATAAAGACTTCAACATGAGCACCTAGCTCTGTTTCTGCTTTTTGATCAGCATCAGCAGAAGACATTACATTTAAATCCCAGCCAGTTAACTGACTAGCAAGGCGTACGTTTTGTCCGCCTCGGCCAATAGCCTGAGAAAGCTGATCTTCAGCAACGGCAATATCCATACTATGGGCATCTTCGTCAACGACAATAGAAAGGGCTTCTGCTGGCGCCATCGCGTTAATTGCAAATCGTGCAGGATCTTCATCCCACATAATAATGTCTACTCGCTCACCGCCTAATTCATTTGTCACAACCTGTACACGTGAACCTCGCATACCAACACATGCACCAATAGGATCAATGCGTGATTCTAGGGCTTCCACGGCTATTTTTGCTCGCAAACCAGGATCGCGGGCCGCACCTCTAATAGCAATCATATTGTCGCTGATTTCAGGGACTTCTAAAGTAAATAGCTCGGTAAGCAACTCGGGAGCAACTCGGCTCACTAATAATTGAGGGCCGCGTCCTTCTGTTCGAATTTCTTTCAGATAGGTGCGAACACGATCACCTGTTCTAAAGTTCTCACGCGGAATCATCTCTTCGCGAGGAATAAAGGCTTCAGCATTACCACCCAAATCAAGCGTCACATTGCCGCGCTCAACACGCTTCACTGTACCTAAAATCATTTTTCCTAATTTTTCTTGGTACTGCTCAACCACTTGTGCACGTTCTGCTTCACGTACTTTTTGTACAATAACTTGTTTCGCTGTTTGAGCTGCAATACGTCCGAAGGCTACTGATTCCATTGGCTCACGAATATAGCCGCCGACCTCAACATCCTTTTGTTTTTTTAGCGCATCTTCTAAAAGGATCTGAGTTTCTGGCGATTCAAAGGGTTCTTCTTCGCTCTCATCAACAACTAACCATTGGCGAAATGTTTCATACTCGCCTGTTTCGCGATCAATGACAACATGTGCATCAAGTTCTGTATCACTACCTTTGACAGTCGCCATGGCAAGTGCAGATTCAATCGCACTGAAAATAACTTCTTTCGGGACACCTTTCTCATTAGAAACAGCATCTGCAACTAGTAAAATTTCTTTATTATTCATTTCGCCCTCAATGGTTCTTTCATACAATCTTGTTCAACCGCGTATAATACGCCTTTTTTACGCGACAAGCCTAGCTTTTGATAGTTTTGTAAGTGGTAATTCATAGACTTCACCATCTACTTCTATCAAAATACTGCCGTCACTCACTCCTTGTAAGCTACCCTTAAAATTACGTCGTCCTTGAACCGGCAATTTCATTGTGATTTTTACCTCACTTCCGGCAAAGCGTATAAAGTCTCGTTCCTTAAATAAAGGTCTATCAAACCCAGGCGATGAGACTTCTAGACTATAAGCAGAAGTGATCGGCTCTTCGACTTCTAAGATGCCGCTCACTTGGTGGCTTACACGTTCGCAGTCTTCTATTGAAATACCTTGCTCTGAATCTATATATATACGCAAAATAGTATTACTACCATTTTTTATATATTCAACACCCACCAATTCATAACCCAATGTTTCTATGGGTACTTCAATCAATTGTTCAATTTGATCATTAACAGCCATTACAAACCCATCTAAAAAAAAAGGGCCTACGGGCCCAATTTCAATTCTCCATAAAAACAAAAACCCCATTCCGGGGTTTAGTTTATCTAATCAAAGATACTTTGGTAGCGGGGGCTGGATTTGAACCAACGACCTTCGGGTTATGAGCCCGACGAGCTACCATACTGCTCCACCCCGCACCGGATTAAGCGAAGAATTATACGTCCTCATAACGCATCACGCAAGCCTAAATTGAACTATCTTTCAGTTTTCTTGTAAGTGTATTTCTTCCCCAACCTAGTAATTTTGCCGCTTCTTGTCGTTTTCCCGCTGTTCGCTCTAGCGCTACCTCCATTAATAATGCTTCCACTTCAGATATTATATTGGCTAACGCACCATCTTGCCCTGAAAGGGCTTTCTGTACTGCCCACTGTTTAAATAATGTCTGCCAATCTTCAGTGCCTTTACTATTGCTAACATCTCCTTGAGCTATATCATTAGGCAAATCATCACGTTGCACTATTTGAGAAGGTGACATCACCGTCAACCATCGACACACGTTTTCTAGCTGTCGTACATTGCCAGGCCAATTTAACGCCATTAAATACTGCTCTACATCAAGTGATAAAGCTTTAGGCGCAACGGCTAATTCACTTGCCGCCTTTGTTAAAAAATGTTTTGCTAATGCAGCAATGTCTTCTTTACGTTCATTCAGTGCTGGTAATTGTATGCGAATTACATTAAGCCGGTGAAAAAGGTCTTCTCGAAACTCTCCTAATTCAACGCGCTTTTCTAAGTTCTGATGCGTTGCCGTAATAATTCTTACATCAGCTTTTACAGGAGTATGCCCACCTACCCGAAAAAAATCACCATCAGAGAGTACACGCAATAATCGCGTTTGAAGTTCAAGAGACATATCTCCAATTTCATCTAAAAATAAGGTACCACCATCGGCTTGTTCAAAACGCCCTTTACGTGTTGCATGCGCTCCTGTAAAAGAGCCCTTTTCATGTCCAAATAATTCTGATTCCATTAACTCCTTTGGAATAGCGGCCATATTGAGTGCAATAAAAGGTGCTTTATTTCGGGGGCTATGTTTGTGCAATGCATGTGCTACCAATTCTTTACCTGTCCCCGATTCACCATTAATAAGAACGGTTATGTTTGATCTAGCAAGTCGCCCAATCGCACGAAAGACTTCTTGCATAGCAGGAGCTTCGCCAATAATATCTCTGCTAAAATTAACAATGCTCGTTGTAGCCTCACTTTGTTCATGCCTATAATTAATTGCTCGTTTGACAAGTTCGACGGCTTCATCAACATCAAACGGTTTAGGAAGGTACTCAAACGCCCCTCCTTCGTATACGGATACGGCACTGTCCAAATCAGAATAAGCCGTCATGATGATAACCGGTAATTCAGGTGCTCTTTCTTTAATCTCTGCCATTAACTTTAGGCCATCCATGCCTGGCATCCGAATATCGCTCACCAAAACATCCGGCTGCTCAGTTTCTAATGCAAGTAAAGCATCGTGACCATTTTCAAAACTCCTTACAGAAATCTTTTCCGCCTGCATGGCTTTTTCTAATACCCAGCGAATTGAACGATCATCATCAACAACCCATATATTTGATTTATTAGGCATTTACTCTCTCCAATGGGAATATGATTGAAAAAATGGTTGATCCCGCTCGACTTGAGCAACTGATGACCCCATTATTTCTGTGAATTAAGTTTTGTGAGAGATATAATCCCAGCCCCGTTCCTTCTGCACGGCCAGTTACTAAAGGATAAAACATCGTTTCCTGCATTTTTTTTGGAACTCCTGGTCCGTCATCTTCAACTTGAACCTCCATACCTAAGCGATAAAAGCGGTTCTCAATGGTTATATTACGTTGGATCCGCGTGCGCAAAATAATAGTGCCGCATCCATTCATCGCTTGAACTGCATTACGCACAATATTTAGGAAAATTTGAACTAATTGATCCATGTCTGCCCAGATTTCAGGCAAGCTCGGATCATAATCACCTCTAAAGACTAGGCGCGAGTCGACCTCACTTCTTACTAATTGGCGCACACGTTGTAAAACCGCATGAATATTTATCCACTCTTTTGTTGTTTGCTGATGAGGTCCCAACATATTGCTTAACAAATTTTGCAATCGATCTGCTTCACTTATTATGATTTGGGTATATTCTTTTAACTCATCGGATTCAAGTTGCCGTTCTAATAATTGTGCTGCGCCTCGCAAGCCACCTAAGGGATTTTTGATTTCGTGGGCAAGACCACGCACAACTTGATGCTGTGCTTGTAGGCTTTCATCAAGACTTATTCGATGCTGAATATCTAATTGGAAGAACTCTAATAATAAAAAAGAATTTCCTCCTTCGGAATCTGCAGGTTTAACCGAGCAATCAACAACAATTTCCCCATGAGCCGGCACATAAATTTTCACTTCACGTTCAATACGTGCATGTCCTGACTCTTTAACTTTCGCCAAGCCCAAAAACAGCTGTTCCTCACCTGGAAGAACCGTTTGAAAGGGAATATATTCAGCTTGACGCTGGCTAATATCGAATAGTACTTCGGCAGCAGAGTTTAAATAAATAACGCGGTATTGCTCATCAACTATAACTATAGATGTAACTAAGTTTTCTATAATGTCTTGACAAGAAATGTTGATTGTCATGGTAGTAGATGTTGTCCGTTAAAGTTAGGCATAAAGACAAGAGCAATAATCGCTCCAAAAATATCATTACAAACCAAGATGATAAAAACCATCTAATTAACAGTAACTTAAAACAACTATATAGTTTTCTATCGTGATTGTGATCTTTGATTTCAGAGAAGTATAATGCTAAACAAACCTTTTTGCACCATAATAGTGCCCACAAGCTTGATTAATTATGATTATTAACAGAGGCGCGGTGCAATTGAAAAGTTACAGCTTCAGTTGTTGCGAGCGTTACACCGACTTCGTTAATAAGTGAGACACTAACAGTGTGAGAACCTCGTTCAATAATGGGTACAGTAAAACTCGTTGAAGCCTGAGGCTCGCCTATTGTCATTCCATCAACCGATATGATTAGCTTTTCTCCATTATCAACATTTAATTCTGGCTGTAAATCAACACTCACTGGCACAAAACCATCATTAGCCCAGAGTGATTCATTCGCTTGGGGAGATAAAATTGAAATCTCACGACCTTGCGCTTGTTCGGGTGCAGGCTCATCAGGTAGGTTATTTATAACAGGCGGCTTATAGCTAGCGGGTTTAGTAATACTGATAAGTTCAGCATCTGGATGATATTTATCTGAGTAAATAATTCGCCCATTTTCATCTTGCAAGCGATACACATCCGCATTGAGCGGAAAAGTGAATAAAACTAAGGTTAACCACAAATATTTCATAATTGAATCATATGCCATGTATATTTTTACTGCAACTATCAGACAAGCATTATCCTATAGAGTTCACAAAAAAGGCCTCCATAATTATTATGGAGGCCTTTTTATTATTTCATAAAATAACGCTCAGTGTGTTTAAATTCCACCTCAGAAAAGTTTTTCCGAGGTGAAAGATGAAGACACTGTATCATTTAACAGCTATAGTATAAATCAAACTCCGCTGGGTGAGTTTCCATACGTAAACGTGTTACTTCTTCCATCTTAAGTTCAATATAAGCATCGATCATATCATCAGTGAATACATCGCCGTCTGTTAAGAACGCACGATCTTTATCTAGTGCATCTAATGCTTGATCTAATGAGTAACAAACTTGTGGGATAGCTGCTTCCTCTTCAGGAGGCAAATCATACAAATCTTTATCCATTGCATCACCAGGGTGGATCTTATTCTTGATACCATCAAGACCCGCCATTAATAATGCAGCAAACGCTAAATATGGATTTGCAGTTGAATCACCAAAACGCACTTCAATGCGACGACCTTTAGGGTTATTTACGAAAGGAATTCGAATTGATGCACTACGATTACGTGCTGAATAAGCAAGCATAATTGGCGCTTCAAAACCTGGTACTAAACGTTTGTAGCTGTTTGTACTTGCATTCACAAATGCATTTAATGCTTGAGCATGTTTGATAACACCACCAATATAATACAGCGCCGTTTCAGACAAACCACCATATTTATTACCAGAGAATAAATTTTCACCATCTTTAAATAAAGACATATGAACATGCATACCGTTACCGTTATCACCTACGATTGGTTTAGGCATAAATGTCGCTGTTTTACCATACGCATGTGCAACGTTATGTATAACGTATTTAAGACCTTGAACTTCGTCTGCTTTTTTCACTAAGGTATTAAATTTAGTACCAATTTCACATTGGCCAGCCGTCGCTACTTCATGATGATGTACTTCTGTTTCTTGACCAATCTCTTCTAGTGTTAAGCACATTGCGCTACGCATATCGTGTAATGAATCGACTGGAGGCACTGGGAAGTAACCACCTTTAACGCCTGGACGATGGCCTTTATTACCATCTGCAAATACTTTATCCGTATTCCAAGATGCTTCATCAGAATCAATTTTGTAAGATGAGCCAGAAATATCACTAGACCAACGAACATCATCAAAGATGAAGAATTCGTTTTCAGGACCAAAGTAAGCTGCATCAGCCATGCCTGTTGCTTGCATATGTGCTTCTGCACGATGTGCAACACTACGTGGGTCACGTTCATAACCTTGCATAGTTGATGGTTCAATAACATCACAGCTAAGGATTAAGGTCACATCATCTGTGAAAGGGTCAAGAAATGCGGTATCTGGATCCGGCATTAAAATCATGTCTGATTCGTTAATACCTTTCCAACCTGCGACAGATGAACCATCAAACATATTACCTTCTGTAAAGGTATCTTCATCAATAGTATGCGCAGGGAAAGAAACATGTTGCTCTTTACCACGGGTATCTGTGAAGCGGAAATCTACGAATAGAACCTCTTCATCTTTAATCAGCTGAAGTACTTTTTTGACCGACATTTACATTCTCCAATATTTAAAAAAAACATACGCAAATACTCTTGCGCGATAAAATAACTCTGCATTTATAGCATAAAATAAGCCAACTAGTTAACAAAAATTAAATCAAAGGCTTACTTAATTCACTCACCTCAACATTGCACCAACATGGTGCATAACGGGGTTGAACCGCACCACAGTGGTTCTAACTTCCGACACGAACGGTAATAATGAGCTCATCATCGACTTCACGATTTGAAACCACTTCATGGCCATTAATTCTTGCCCAAGCAGGAATATCACTTAGTGCGCCTGGATCAGTGCAAATGACATCTAAAATATCACCCTCAGAGAGCTCTTTAACTTTATTCTGCGTTTTGATCACGGGCATAGGGCATAACATACGACGCGCATCTAATTCATAATGGCTCATACATGCCACTCTTTGTTAACTTGGTCCGTCGATAAAGGCTTAATTGAACGTAATAGCTTCTCTTCGCCCGGCACAGAAATTTCGACATCAACTTGTTCAGCATCACGACCTTGTCCATAACGTGCAACAATGCCCGCAGCGAAATCATAATCTTCAGGTTTAAGATCACCATCAATCATTGTTAATGGTCCATTGTGACTAACAACTTGAATCGTTACAAATTGCTTGCGATAACCTTCCAAATACTTACTTTCACCCGCGTCTCGGGCAATAATTAATTTAAATTCGGGTTTCGGTCGAATATGTCGGCCAACCTTAAGCAACATAATGTCATCCATTTCGTATTCACGACTACCGCGCGCATCCCATAAGTCGACTAATTTATCTGAATAGTTTTTATCTGTTAAGAAACAACAACCACCTGCTGGAGAAGCATAATCTGTAAAACCAAATTGTTTTGCTAAGGCCATTTGAGGTTTTCGATTACGACCACTAAAATCATAGAGTTTTTCGCGGTCGACCCAACCTTCTAATTCAGGCTTCGTAGGCGGCAAGTTTTTAGCACATAAAGGTCTGAGTAAAATATCATCTGCGCCTGATTCATTTGAAATAATTGGCATTGTTTCTTTACGCTGGGACATGGGCCGTTGACCAATCACTTCACCAGTAATAATAAAATCAAAACCATCTTTACGGTTTTCTTTTACCCACTCTACGGCTTTGCTTACCATAAAGATTTTACAATCTAAACAGGGGTTCATATTGGCGCCATAGCCATGTTTGGGATTAAGCAGTACATCTTTATATTCTTCAATCACATCAACAATATGAAGTTTAATGCCCAATTGCTCAGCCGCCCAAAGCGCATTATTACGTTTTTTCTTGTCTTTATCCTGGTTACGAATGGCATGGGTATGCCCTTCTACACAAAAGCCTGTGTAAAAGTTAATGCCTTCCACTTCAATACCTTGCTCTTGTAACACTCGCACGGCTAAAAGAGAATCTAAACCACCTGAAATTAAGGCAATAGCCTTATGTTTTTTTGTCACGCTGTTCCACCTACTGTTAAACCTTCTATTTTCAAGGTCGGTTGACCTACGCCTACCGGTACACTTTGGCCATCTTTTCCGCAGTTTCCTACGCCTGTATCTAATTCTAGATCATTGGCAACCATACTAATTCTACCCATCACTTCTGGACCATTGCCAATTAATGTTGCCCCTTTCACAGGGTAAGTGACTTTACCATTCTCAATCATATAAACTTCCGTGGTCGAAAATACAAATTTACCCGATGTAATATCAACTTGCCCACCACCAAAATTGACCGCATACAACCCTTTATCAACCGATGAAATTACCTCTTCAGGCTCGTGCTCACCTGGTAACATATAAGTATTAGTCATTCTTGGCATCGGTAAATGTGCATAAGATTCACGGCGGCCATTACCTGTGCTACGACTCCCCATCAAGCGTGCATTATGTTTATCTTGCATATAGCCTGTTAGTTTTCCGTTCTCAATCAAGGTGGTATTTTCTGTGGGCACGCCTTCATCATCTACAGACAATGAACCACGCCTATCTTGCAATGTGCCATCATCAACAACGGTGCATAAAGGTGAAGCCACCATCTCGCCCATTCGCCCAGAAAATGCTGAGCTACCACGACGATTAAAATCGCCTTCAAGGCCGTGCCCAACGGCTTCATGCAATAACACCCCAGGCCAACCGGAGGCTAACACCACGGTCATATTACCCGCAGGCGCATCGACTGCATCTAGGTTAACTAAGGCTTGCCGCACGGCTTCTTTTGCATAGCTTTCTGCCAAATTATTATCTTGAAAATAGCGATAATCTAATCGACGTCCACCACCAGCACTGCCGCGCTCACGGCGACCATTTGATTCAACAATGACTGACACATTCATCCGCACCAATGGACGAATATCAGCGGCAAATGTACCATCACTTGCAGCAACCAGCACGGTATCCAATCCACCAGCTAAACTCACATTTACTTGAGTAACGCGAGAATCAGCTGCACGTGCTGTCGCATTAGCTTGCTTTAACAGCTCTAATTTTTGCTCAACAGATAACACAGCTAAGGGATCAGTTTCAGCATAAAACTTTGGTGCAATAGTGCGCTTCCAAGCTTGCACACCACCATCAGCACCTTGCCGAGAAATAGCCCGTGCTGCTTTTGCGGCATCTTGTAGTGCGGGTAAGATTAAATCATCGGAGTAAGCAAAGCCTGTTTTTTCACCACTGCATGCTCGAACACCTACTCCTTGCTCAATATGGTAACCGCCATCTTTAATAATGCCATCTTCTAGCATCCAGTTTTCTTGGCGAGATTGCTGAAAATAAAGATCGGCATAATCGACGCCACGCCCCATTGTCATCGCAATTGTTTTTTCTAAATCAGCCTCGACTAAACCTGCAGGTAGTAAGAGTTGTTGATTAACTTGTTCAAATAGTGAGTTCGACATGAATTATGTACTGTAAAGGCAGAGATGAGATCATACCAGATCTGCAGTTGATTGAGCCTTATTTCTTCAATACTTTTCTCTGCGAATTAGTCGTGTTTTCCTGCTTTGGAGGTGAAGAGATACTCAATAATGGATCATCCCACGGACCTGTTAAATCATATTTATAGCTAATAATATTAACGATATTTTTATCAAATAACTTATCTGTTAATTTGTCTACCAATAAAATAGCTGCACCCACACCCAAGCCCACGGGGCCACCAGCAACAGCACCGGCAAGAGGTAAAGTAGAAGAAACGTTAGGTGTTATTTTTACTTGCTGATCATAATGCTGATTAACCAGATCCGTATCGCCGATTATTTCAATTTTAGCACTTGCACTTTTCAATATGAAATTATCGGTAGTTGCCAGACCATTTTCCAGCTTAAAATCACCTGTTATTGAATCAAAGGTAAAACCTTTGCCAAATAAGTCACTAAAATCTAATGACAATCGCCTAGGCAATGCCGCGATACTCATTAATCCAAAAATACGGCCTGCCGCACCTGGTTCAATATCTTGTAGGGTGCCTTTACCTATATCCATATTGAGTGTTCCATAAAGAGAATTCAACTCATAATTTAATGGGGAATTAGGCCATGATATATTGGCTTTCATTATTACTTTCTCAGCATCTATCGCCTTCTGATAACCAAATTTACTCAATAACAAATCTAGATCATTACTTTCCAAGTGTAGTTTAAGCTGCGTATTATCTTTTGCCGCCGCTTTGTTCCACACACCTTCAATCACAGAAAGCGTAAACACGTCGGATGTTAATTGCCCAGTATTAATTGTCCATTTGTTTTCTGATTTTTTCGCCTGTAACCTTAGCGAACCTAATGGCTTGCCATCTAATACAAATGTGTTAATTGATAGTTCAACACTTGGCCATAATGCCAGTGGCTGTTCTTTTCCCGCTGCGGTCACCGCTTCAGATTTTTTAGGCAATGCAATCGCTAAACGATCTAAATCAACTTTAATAGTAGAAGAACCTTTTAAATCAGTAGGTAGATAAATAAATCCTCGTACCTGCTTACTATCTATATTTGTTCGCCAACCATTTGCATCTTTTTGGCTTGCTAGATTTAGGTTTGTAATTGACTGATCAAAGCCGGTTAACTTTCCCAGTGTGACTGATACATCATCAATACTCTTTATTAATGATGTATCATCACTCGCATGTTGTTGTTTTGTCCAGTCAAGCCAATCATCAACAGAAAGTTCTGCCAATTGGCCAGCTATTTTTATGCCATTGTTTGGCAAACTAGCTTTACCTTTTCCAAACCTTATTTCGCCTTGCCACAAGTCCTTTTTTGGTTTTGCTATGGCATTCAACACATCACCATATTGAGCGCTATAAACCAGCTTATTATCAACATTTTGCATCGTTACTTTAAAGGGTGTTTTTTGCTTTTCTTCTTTTCCCAATGGAGCAGGCATGGCTAATGTTAAACCTGACAGATCTGAATTAAGATCAACATCGAGATAGAATTTCCCTAATTCCTTTTCTACAACTGTCAACTTCATTTCATAGGGCGTTCTTCCCGTAATATAAGCCGGCAGCTTGTCTGGCCAAAGAGTATTAATGTGTTTTGTATCTATATGACTTAAAACTGAGACAATCGCCTTCTCACCATCAGGTTGAACATTAATGGTTACGGGTTCATTAAAAGCAGTAGCCATTATGTTTTTAGCCTTCACACCCTTTTCACTAAAATATAATTTGCCATTAACATGCGTCATTCCTATTTCAGGGGATGCTTTATAATGCAGTTGGCTATCTTTAAAGCTGACGTAACCCGCGACCTTCGTATTATCAACATCTGCCAATGGCACTGTTAAATCTAAATTTATATGACTTAAACCTTTTGCTGAGGCCTCATCGGCTATTATCCCAAACCTTTTTTTAAGTGGGCTGTCTTTCAAAAATTGTAATGCCTTGGCAGTGGTACCTTTGACTTCACCTTCAACACGTAAAAGTGGTTTATGTTCGGTCAGTTTTGTAATAGTAGTTGTTACATCAATAAAATTAAAACCCGCTGTTTTACCTTGTTTTGTTTTTATTATCAGGTCATTTCCTGAACCCGTTATGGTTCCTGTCAGCCCCGTTAAATCAGGCCAGCCTGGCGCGTAATGCAGCTGCACATTTTCTGCTTGCAAAGCCATCTTAAACTGACCTTTATCAGGCTCTTTTTCATAAGGAAATGCGGCCAGTTCTCCTTTTAATGTTATTTCACCCGTGGTTATTTTCCCTGCTACAAAAGCATCATCTGACCATGTTTTAAAATCGACAGCAAACCCCTTTCTTGGCACATATTTTTTCCATTGGTTTACCGTAATATCTTCTAATACTACTTTCAAATCGCTTATGATTTTGCCATCATTTTTTTTATTTAGTTCACCGTCTAATTGCAATGTTAAATCTTCATTCCAAACACGCAGCCCTCGGCTAACTAATTGCCAGTTTTCTTGCTCATAATCTAGCTGTAGCACACCTGCAATAGAATCAAAAAACAAGGCATCATTCAACCAAGGTTTTGCATATAGCGTGAGGTCACGGCTGTCTAATCGAATATTCCCAAATCCATTCTGCCAATTAACTTGAGCCGTTAAGTTTGTTACACCGGGATAATCTTTCCACGGTAAAAAAACACCTTCCTTTAATTTAAAAGCTAAATCCGTTAAACCGTTTTCGGGAGAGTAATGCAGCTTAAACGCCTCAATATCTCCTGCTGGTTGCTGTTGCTGAATGATTTCTGGGGGGTTATTTAATAATAGTGCAAGAGAAGTAAGATCACTTAAACGTAAATATTGCGTTATAAGCTGCATATTTGCTTGAGCGTCTTTATTAATTGAAAAAGTGGTCTCCGGCCAATCATCCCCATTGATTGATAATAATGTTCGCCCTGATAACTGCCATGATTCATCTTCTTGCTGCCATTCGATTTTTCCTTGCATCAAATCTAAAGCAACAGATGGAGAATCATTTTCATTATTAACAAGTTCAGCCTGAATCAATTTGAAATCTGTCGTTGCCATATCAATTTGTGAGCCATCGCCTATTACTGAAATATCACCCGTAATGGCACCTTTTGAGATGGTAATTCCCTGCATATCAAGTCCATTTGCCACTGAGGCGATTTGCAGACTACTAATTTTTGCTTGTCCTTGCCATTCCCCTACTTGCGAAGCACCATCATTGAACTCTGTTCTTGCTGTGAATACTATAGCTTCAGCTATCGATGATGGCGGCTTTAACGTTCCGTTTGCTTCCCACTGAAAATCCTCATGCGTAATATCGCCACTGACCAATTCAAATTGACCCGACAAAACTGTGTTTAATTGGTCAATATAATCAACCTTAATTTTCTCAAAGTGAAAATCATTCAGCAGCATTGCCCATGATTTCCAATCAAATTGTTGTTCAGAAGATGCTGTAGGCAATATGAAATCTTGCAATTGAAATTGGCCTGAATAATCACGTATTACTGTTAAATTCAAACCATTCAAGCTCAGCTCATTAAGCACCGGCTCGCCTTGTCGCACACTAGCAATTAAATCCAATCCTAAATCGATACCGCCCAGTACGATTATTTCTTTGCGACTATCCTCTGTTAATAATGCAACATCACCAATTTGAAGCTTAGGTTCAAGACCGCTCCAATTTATGCTCGCCGTGCCAATTTTAACGGGATAACCTACTTTCTCACTCACCCATGATGCAATTTCATCTTGACGCTCTTCAACCGCATTTGATAGCCAATACACTGTGGCAGCCAATAATGTCAGCAGTACCACTAAAATTATCGACAAATAGACAAGCTGCCTAGCGGCTATTTTTAGACCACGAATTATCACATTAATACCACATTAAATTGTTCGCGGTTATATTGTGTTTCACATTTAAACAAAATGGGTTTTTCGATAAATTGCTCTAATTCGGCTAGATTCGTTGAGTCTTCGTCATTAAATCGATCAATAATGTCTTGTGATGCTAACACCAAAAACTGTGTCGTCTCATATTGCTTGGCCTCACGTAGAATTTCACGAAAAATCTCATAACATACAGACTCAGCACTTTTAGCATAACCTTTACCTTCGCAACATGGGCACGGTTCGCATAAAATATGCTCTAAACTTTCTCGCGTTCTTTTACGCGTCATTTCAACAAGACCTAATTCTGAAACACCACAAATATTATGCCGTGCACGATCGGGTAACATCGCTTTTTCTAATGTACGCAATACTTGATCTCGATGTTCCTCTTCTTCCATATCAATAAAATCTAGAATGATAATGCCGCCTAAATTACGTACCCGTAATTGCCGTGCTATGGCCTGAGCCGCTTCAAGATTAGTTTTAAATATGGTTTCTTCAAGGTTTTTATTGCCAACAAAACCACCGGTATTCACATCAACCGTCGTCATCGCTTCAGTTTGGTCAAAGACCAAATAACCACCAGATTTGAGTCCTACTTTACGATCTAATGCTTTATTAATTTCATCCTCAACACTGAACAAATCAAACAGTGGACGCTCACCTTTATAGTGTTCTAATAATGGCACACACTCAGGTATAAACTCTTCCGCAAACTGAACTGCCTTTTGATAGGTTTCACTTGAGTCAATTCGAATACGCTCAAAATCATCAGAAAACAAATCACGTAATGCTCGCAATGCTAAAGGTAAATCTTCATGTAAAGGATCACCACATTGAACGGATAATTTTCGTTCGGACAGTCTTTTCCACAAGTGTTGCAAATAGTGTAAATCTGCCACTAATTCTGCTTCATCAACACCTTCGGCAGCGGTGCGAAGAATATAACCTGCGGTATCAGATTCCAACTTCTTACTTAGGCATTCTTTAAGACGTTCGCGTTCTTCCTCGCCTTCAATTTTAAGCGATACACCAATACCTTGCGCTTCGGGCATATAGACTAAATAACGTGATGATACCGATAGTTGACTTGTTAGACGTGCGCCCTTACTACCCATTGGATCTTTAATCACTTGTACTAAGATCTCTTGGCCTTCGCGTAATAGTGATGTAATCGGTGGTACGCCTGCATCATGCAGGTCACCACTTTGTCCCTTTGGAATAGAAATATCAGAAGCATGCAAAAATGCAGCACGCGCTAAACCAATCTCAACAAAAGCAGCTTGCATTCCGGGTAAGACACGGCAAACCTTGCCTTTATAGATATTTCCCACTAAACCGCGAGATTCCATTCGCTCGATGAACACCTCTTGCAACACACCGTTATCAACAACAACAGCGCGTGTTTCACTGGGTGTTACATTGATTAATATCTCACTGCTCATTTATCTTCCCGATAATTTATTTAACAACATCGCTGTTTCTCTAATAGGCAAGCCCATAATGCCAGAATAACTACCTTTAATCTGCTCAATGAAGATTGCAGCTAGCCCTTGTACGGCATAACCACCGGCTTTATCCACACCTTCTTTTGTCGATATATACCATTCAACATCTGCATCATTCAGCGCGGTAAAACTTACAGTACTTGTGCTCAGTTCACATATTATTTGCTTACCCGCTACAATTGCAACCGCTGTCATAACCTGATGCTCACACCCTGATAATTGCAATAACATATTTCTAGCATCAGAATCGTTTTTAGGTTTACCTAAAATAGTATCACCTAACACTACTGAAGTATCCGATCCTAGTACCGGCAACTGGTTTTCTTTATCTAGGCTATTCCAGCCTGCTGTTGCCTTAGCTATGGCGACACGCTGCACATAATCAACAGGCGCTTCATCGGTCAAGCGGCTTTCATCCACATCAACGGATAGTACTGAAAATTCGACGCCAATTTGCGTTAAAAGTTCACGCCTTCTAGGTGACTTTGAAGCTAAATAAATTTTAGGGAAGTTCATGCGCGGTGATATGGATGATTTTGTAATACAGTCCAAGCACGATACAACTGCTCAGCCATGACAATACGTACTAAAGGATGTGGAAAAGTTAATGCCGATAATGACCAATTTTGATTAGCCCGTTTTAAGCAATCATCTGACAAACCATCAGGCCCGCCCACAATGAACGAAACATCACGTCCATCTAACTGCCAGCCCTGTAATTGACCTGCAAGCTGCTCGGTCGACCATGTTTTACCTTTCACATCTAAAGCAACAACATGATGATCAGCAGGAATGGCAGCAAGAATACGCTCACCCTCCTCACGCATCCATTGAGTAGCACTACCACTTTTTCCACGCTTAGCGGGTGCTATTTCATGCAAATGCAAACTACAGTCACGCGGCAATCGTTTAGCATATTCCTGATAGCCGTCTGTAACCCACGACGGCATTTTGGTTCCCACCGCCAACAGATTAAGTTTCATGGTTTTCTAGCTAGTCAGCCGAAACCTGATCAACATTATCGGGCACACTCCATAATTTTTCTAAATTATAAGTTGCACGCATCTCAGGCGTTAAAATATGTGCAATCACATCGCCCAAGTCAACCAGTGCCCATTCACCTACATCTTCGCCTTCCATACCCATAGGTATAATACCGGCTGCTTTAGCCTGACTGTTCACCGAATGCGCCAACGCTTTAACTTGACGTGTTGATTTACCGGTAGCGATCACCATAAAATCAGTCACATCGGTCATTTCAGTTACATCCAATACTTTAATATCTTCAGCTTTAATATCTTCTAGTGCATCAATCACTAATAATTGTAATTCTTTGGCCTTCATCGGGCACCCCATTAAATAATTGCAGTCATTTTACCTTATTTTGGTTAAAATTACCCTTATGAAAAATACTTCAAGTGATAGTAATAACAATTTAGCCATTACCGATTCAGATGTAGTCGCTGAATGGATCTATTTTGCTGTTTTAGCAAATCATGACAGTGACAGCATTATCCAACTCATTGAAATTACAATCGCATCAACATTTTTGGAACAACCGATTATCAGCGAAGCAGAAATTGATGAAGCGGTAAAAATGGACCTAGAAATGCTACAACAAAGTGCTGGCAACGAAAACCTAACAACACACGATCTCGACAGGGAAAAGATAAAACAAGAACTAATCACAGCCGGTGCAGGAGAACAGTTTGAAGAAGGGCTCGCCGCCTGTGAATATTTAGCCGCATTGCTTGGCTCGCCCAGCGATGGATTTTTAACTATTATTGCTAGTTATGGTGAAGAGTTCGTTCATACTTTTCATCAAATAAGTCAGCAATATAATAACGATAGATTACGTAATCTCGTACCCTCAGCATTAGATGTGATATCAAAATCTAAAAAAGATAAGTTGGTCAAAACAATAGATTTATCTGAATTAGCTAAATGTCTGAGCCCTTTGCACTATTGATTCTATTTGGGCAACCACTCAGTCGTTTTACCCGTCCAATAATACACTGTTAAACCTATCCATTCTCGCCATGCAGGTTCTAATGTTTGCAGGTGTTCGAACAAACTAAAGTCCCATTGTCTAAATTCTGCTTTATTACTGTAATAATCTACCGGATAGGCAATTACATTAATGTTTTGTTGCCGTGCGATGCCGATTGATCTCGGCATATGGAAAGCAGATGTCACCAGCACATAGGTGCCATCTGATTTAGGTAGGGTATTTTTCAATAACACAAAATTCTCATGGGTATTTCGAGATTGTGACTCGATGATTAGCCGTTCTTCATCTATTCCAACAGCCAGCAATAGTTTACGGGCAATATCACCGCCTGTCGTGGTCGTGTTAAAACGTAATAAGCCACTTCCCCCCGAAAAGATTACCGGTACATCAGGATAATGCTTTGCAAGTATCGCTGCAGCTATAAACCGATCGCCAGCCCCACCTATTTCAGCCGTGTCCCAGCCTATTGATATCTTCAAGTTCTCACCACCGCCTAGCACAATAATGCCGTCAATAGTGTCAGGTAAAGTTGTAGGTTTAGAAAATCGCGTTTCTAATGGGTGCATTAAATAATCACCAAGCGGATAAGCCAGTAACATTATGCTCACAACAACAGTAGGGATTAAAATCTTTTTGGCAGCTCTGATTTTATTGCGTAATAACTGAATTGTGCCTAGTGTTATGAGCAATATGATTAAATTCGTCGGGCTGAGTAAACCCCAGACTAGTTTTGATAGGATAAAGAAAATATTATCCATTTACTTTTTATACAAACCCAACATGCCAACAAGCTGAATCACCGCATCAGGCAATAAAAACTGTGGATTCATTTGTTGAGAAAACTTATGTCTAATATCGGTTGCCGATATGGCTAATTGCGTAACATTAACAGGCCAAATAATACCCGTTTGTCGATACACGTTACCACTCACGGCTAGATGCTGTTGATACCATTTCTCTAATGATTCTGACATCTCCAGCGTTTCATCTGGCCGCCGCATGACGACGATATGTGCCAAGTCTAATAATTCATCCCAGCGATGCCATGTTTGAATATAAGAAAAAGCATCCGTACCCAACATTAAATACAGTGGGCTATCAGGGTATTCTTCTCGCAAACTCTGTAATGTATCAATGGTATATGAATTGCCTTCACGCTGTAATTCACGATCATCCACTACAAATTTCGGGCTATTTTTTACCGCCAGCTGCAGCATTGTTAAACGCTGTTCTGGTGTTGCTTGAGGTTCACTTCGATGTGGCGGCCTAGCACTAGGGATAAGATGAATACGATCTAAGCCTAACTGATCAGCCACATCTAATGCCGGACGCAAATGCCCATAATGAATAGGATCAAAGGTACCACCAAATATGCCAATAGATTCTGTCATTGGTTTAACCGCGGATTTGTCCGCTACCCAATACAATCCATTTTTGAGAAGTTAAACCTTCTAAACCCACTGGGCCACGTGCATGAATTTTATCGGTTGAAATACCAATTTCAGCCCCTAAACCATATTCAAAACCATCAGCAAATCGCGTTGAGGCGTTAACCATAACAGAGCTTGAATCAACTTCGGCTAAGAAGCGACGTGAACGTGCATAATCCTCTGTGACAATGGTTTCAGTATGCCCTGAGCTGTGTTTATGAATATGATCCATCGCGGCATCTACACCTTCTACAATGCGAATTGATAAGATTGGTGCTAGATATTCTGTATCCCAATCTTCCTCAGTTGCAGGTTTTATATCCGTTAAAATAATTCGGGTTAATTCACAACCGCGTAACTCAACATTTTCTGTTGCATAACGCTTAGCCAAACGCGGCAAAATATCAGCTGCAATTTTGCTATCCACCAGCAAGGTTTCCATTGCATTACACACGCCATAACGATGGCATTTTGCATTAAAGGCAATTTCTTCAGCCATAGCTAAATCGGCACCACTATCAATATAGACATGACAAATACCATCAAGGTGTTTTATTACAGGTACACGGGCATCGTTGCTGATCCGCTCAATCAATCCCTTGCCGCCACGAGGAACAATGACATCAACATACTCTGTCATGGTGATTAATTCACCCACAGCCGCCCGATCAGTTGTTTCAATCACTTGCACCGCTGTTGCAGGCAAACCTGCTTGTTCTAAACCTCGATGAATACAAGCCGCAATCGCCTGATTGGAGTGAATCGCTTCACTGCCCCCACGCAAAATCGTCGCATTGCCTGATTTTAGGCACAAGCCCGCGGCATCGGCTGTTACATTAGGGCGAGACTCATAGATTATGCCTATCACGCCTAATGGCACCCGCATTTTGCCTAATTGAATGCCTGATGGACGATACGTCATATCACTGACCTCACCAACAGGATCAGCCAAGGCCGCGATTTGCTCTAAACCTTCTGCCATGCCTTCAATGCGATCATCGGTTAACTCTAGACGATCTAATAACGCCGCATCTAAACCTTTGGTTTTACCCGCTTCCATATCTAATGCATTTTGTTGTTTTAGGGTTTCAGCGGCCGCTCTGATTTCATTGGCAATAAACTGCAATGCTTCATTTTTTGCATTTGTACCTGCACGCGATAATGCACGGCTTGCTGTTCTCGCCTGCTGACCTACTGTTTGCATATAGTCCTTAATATCCACTATTCAGACTCCTGAATGTCATCATTAATTTTGCGTAAATCTTCACTTAGCCTTACAGGAAGATCCATTGTTTCATGTAAAATCGCTATTATACCTATCATTCTATCTGAGAGTTCACGGAAGAAGATAATGTGTTTATTACAACGACTAAAATAAACCGAAAGTGGAAGATCATGGGGAACAAGCAACTTGGTGGGTAAAGCCTGCCATAATAGTTTATTGTCTGCTAATTGATTAAGATGACTGTGCAGTTCATTAATATACTTCTCTGCCTGTAGTTCACCCCATTGCTCGACCGTATAATCCCAAATTTCATCTTGTTGTCGATCTGCCGTGGGATAAAAACGATAAGCGGCCATTAACGTTTGTTCTTATTACGTGAAATAACATCCTCAGCGGTTACAGATACAAATTCATCTTCACTCGCTCGAAGCGCTGGTTCTAATTCACTACGCAACCACGACCATGCTTCATTGCGACTTTTAAGATCTTGCCGGATTAATGAGCGAATATATTCACTGGCATTCTCATACAATCCATGACGACCCACTTGTTGTTTTAGATGGTTCTGTAACTCACCCTTTACACGTACATTTATATTTTGTGATGCCATAAACATTGCTCCTATTAAATGGCTTACTTTATCTGATTATGCCATTGTGAAGAATATTTGCAATATTATTTACATTTATTATTGGTTTATAATTTTTATTCCCGCCACTTGCAGACATAATATTTCTAATAATGACCATGGATCAGCTTTTAAACTGCCTTTAGCCGCCTGATCAATTTTTGCCATTTGTTGCAAAAAACCTTGCCATTGTGGTCGTTGATGTCTGCTCAAAGCTTCTCGCATCATCGGCCGTGCTTTTTCCCATATCGGTGGCCTTTGCGAAGCCAATACTTGTTCTACTCGCTCACCTTGCTCTATTTGTATCGCCATATTAACAGCTCTATGAAGGGACCACGACACGGCAGAAAACACTGACATTATATCTAAACCTTCACCGCGTAAACGGCTTATCATTCGTGGGATCTTGGTAGCTTGGCCTGAAAATACGGTGTCCATTAATCCGAAAACTTCAAATCGTGCATTATCAGCCACTGAAGCTAATACTGTTTCTTCGTCCACTTTGCCGTCAGGACAGAGTAGTTGTAACTTATCAATTTCTTGGGCAGCGGCAAATAGATTGCCCTCTACTCGTTCGGCAATTAAGGCGGCGATTTGTTGATTAGCCTGCAAGCCTTTTTGCTGCATGCGTTGTAAAACCCAGCGAGGTAAATTTGTAATATCAATAGGCCAAATAGGGATGGTCACGCCTACGCGATCTAACTCAGTGAACCACTTACTTTTTTGAGAGCGCGCATCAATTTTGCCGCTGATAATAAGCAAAGTTGTATCAGCAGGAATATTAGCCGCATAGTTTCGAAGTGCTTCGCCGCCTTCTTTGCCCGGTGCGCCCGACGGCAGACGAATTTCTAATAGCCGCTGGCTGGCAAATAATGACATTGTTTGTTCTTGCCATTGAATTTCTGACCAATTAAAGCGGCCTTCAACATGCCACACTTGACGATCATCTGCGCCCAGTTTTCGAACTTGCTGACGAATAAGATCACTGGCTTCTTCCACCAGCATTTGTTCATCACCAAAGATTAAATAAATGGGCGATAAGCCTTGCTCTAAATGGTTTGGTAACTGCTCTGGTCTTAATTTCATTACAGAACAGATAAACGCCTGAGAATGCTTTGTACTAATTGTTGATTCAATTGTTCCTTCAATAATCGCTCTTCTTCATCTTTACCCAATACTTGGTTTTGATCAAATTGATAGTCACGTTGTGCTTCTACCGTTTGAGAATCAGCAAGCACTTTGCCATCACCATCGCTCACTTTAAAGTTCACAATGCCATGTAATTCATATTCACTGACTTTGGAATCACTGCCAACAGACAATACACGACGTTCAAATTTACTATCCAAAATCGTCAACACTGCACTGCCTTGCTGATAATCACTAAGCACTGCCACCCCATTGCGCGTCAAGCCACGTTTGAGTTCAAGCCCTAAGCCTTGTTGCATATTGACACCTTGCACATACATCGTCTGCAAGCCTACAGGTAAATCAGCACTGCCACGCAAATGAAAGCCACATGCTGTAATAGCAAGTAATGAAAAACCAATAAATAGTTTTGCTAGATAACGTTTCATTTATTTAATCCCAAATATTTTCACCACAGAGACACAGAGTCCACGGAGATAAATATATAAAAATGATAGTCCCAATGTGAACAAATTTTAATTATATCACCCTGTGTTCTCTGTGCCTCTGTGGTAAATAAAATCAACCTGCAACCACAATATTAACCAATCGACCTGGCACTACAATCACTTTACGCACTTCTTTACCATCGGTAAATTTCTGTACACTTTCATCGGCCAAAGCCATTGTTTCGATGGCATCTTTTGCCAGATCAGCTGCCACCGATATTTTAGATCGTAGCTTACCATTAACTTGCACCATCAGCTCAATCTTATCTTGTACCAAGGCTGATTCATCAATCTCAGGCCATGTGGCAGTCACAATCGCATCATTATGCCCCAATACCTGCCACAATTTATGACAAATATGTGGTGTTATTGGCGATAACATCAACACAGTCTTTTCTAATAACTCTTGCACCACGGCACGGGCTTGCGGGCTATTATCTTTTAACTTCGCCTGTGCATTCATTAACTCCATCACCGCCGCAATCGCAGTATTGAAGGTATGACGACGACCAATATCATCCGATACTTTTGTCACTGTTTGATAAGTATGGCGACGCAAATCTTTCAATTCATCGCTCAAACTATCAATATCCAATTCAACAACCTCACCTTGTTCCACATGATCCTGCACGGCGCGCCATAAACGATTCAAAAAGCGATGCGAACCTTCGACCGCCTTATCAGACCACTCCAATGATTGATCCGGTGGCGCCGCAAACATGGTGAATAATCGTGCCGTATCAGCGCCATACTGATCAATTAATGCTTGTGGATCAACGGTATTGCCTTTTGATTTCGACATTTTCACGCCGTCTTTCAACACCATACCTTGGGTTAACAAGTTCTTAAATGGCTCATCACCAGACACTAAACCTTCATCACGCATTAATTTATGGAAGAAACGGGCATACAATAAATGTAATACCGCATGCTCGATGCCACCAATATATTGATCAACCGGCAACCAATGATCAGCACGTTCATCTAACATCGCTTTTTCATTATCAGGGCAGGTAAACCGTGCGTAATACCATGATGATTCAAAAAAAGTATCAAACGTATCGGTTTCACGAATCGCATCTGCACCACATTCTGGGCAAGCACATTCATAAAACTCAGGCATTGATTTAATCGGTGAACCACTGCCATCCACAATCACATCTTCAGGCAATGTCACTGGCAAGTCTGCTTCTGGTACTGGTACCGCACCACAATCAGGACAATTAATAATCGGGATTGGTGTGCCCCAATAACGCTGACGAGAAATACCCCAATCACGTAACCGGTAATTAACTTGTTTCTCACCCTGCTTATTTGTCACTAACACATCGGCAATAGCATCAAATGATTCTGCCGATGTTAAGCCATCAAACTGCCCAGAATTAATCAACCGCCCTTTTTCTGTAAAGGCAGCTTTGCTTAAATCACACTTAGCTTTGCCAACAGGCTCAATCACTTGATTAATCGGCAAGTTATATTTCTGAGCAAACTCATAATCACGTTGATCATGTGCCGGAACAGACATCACTGCACCCGTACCATAGCCCATCAACACAAAGTTTGCCGCCCAAACAGGAACGCTGTCACCTGTAATTGGGTGAATAGCTTTAACGCCAGTATCAACGCCTTTTTTCTCAGCGGTTTCCATCGCTTCTTCTGATGTTTCCATCTTGCGACATTCTTCAACAAAAGCATGTAGTTCAGCGTTTGACTCAGCCGCTTGTAAAGCAAGTGGATGTTCAGCAGCCACCGCCAAATAACTGACACCCATTAAGGTATCAGGCCGAGTTGTATAAACATCTAAAGTGTCATCAGAATCATCCAAACCAAACTTGATTTCCACACCTTCAGAACGCCCAATCCAATTCGCCTGCATAGTTTTAACTTGCTCAGGCCAACCATCTAATTGGTCTAAATCCTCTAATAATTGCTCAGCATAATCGGTGATTTTCATAAACCACTGCGGAATTTCACGCTTCTCAACCTGCGTATCACAACGCCAGCAACAGCCATCAATCACCTGTTCATTCGCCAATACCGTTTCATCAACTGGGCACCAATTGACCGCCGCTGTTTTTTTATACACCAAGCCTTTTTTAAATAAGCGGGTGAACAGCCATTGCTCCCAACGATAATATTGCGGTGTGCAGGTGGCTAATTCACGATCCCAATCATAGCCCAAGCCCAAACGTTGTAGCTGACCGCGCATATAATCAATATTTTGATACGTCCATTTAGCAGGCGGCACTTTATTCTTAATAGCCGCATTTTCAGCGGGCAAACCAAAGGCATCCCAGCCCATCGGTTGCAATACATTTTTGCCCTGCATACGTTGATAACGCGAAATCACATCACCAATCGTATAGTTACGCACATGCCCCATATGTAACTGACCACTAGGGTACGGAAACATAGCAAGGCAATAGTATTTTTCTTTATCAGAATCCTCCAAAGCGCGGAAGGTATTGTGATCTTGCCACCACTGCTGGGCGGCCGATTCAATAGAAGCAGGTTGATATTCTTGTTGCATGGACAGTCTTTGCGATAAATATAAACGTATAAGGATACCGTAAGCAGTAAATTGCTCAAAGAAAAAGGTTTGATAATTTAGGTTTGGTGGTGTACTTTCAACTCTGATGGCGGTTTAAATTTATATTTAATTAACGTAGTGGCGTACCTTACTGGATACATCATTACTTGATTTTTGGACCCCTTAATTTTTTTGAAGGAGCTCCGGGTGACGATTGAAGAGTATTATGTAAATATGAGGCGTGATTTACTTGAAATAATCACTGGGGTAGAAAATGCAGACGATTGTCTGTTCTGGGATGACACCATGCCTAATTCGGTTACACAAGGAAAGCTAGATAAGATATTCATGGAGTATATGATAAGGGCAATACACTTTGGGCTTTTATTGGTTACGAGACATTGTAGTTGCTCTAATCCTCTACATAGCGAGTATGTAATAACCAACTTCTACGATTTACCTATACCCTATGAAGAGGACAAATATATCAGAGGTGACCAATTGTTTCAGGGCGAGCGTTATTGTGTTTGCCCTTGCACAAAAAATGCAGAGCCAACTATGCATTGGGTTATAGATGATATTCTTTATTCTAAAGATGCGAATTTAGAGCAATGTAAGCGACTTGAATCAATTCTATACGACATCAACGAAGCGATATCGTGTGCAAGTCACAGCAAGCCGCGCTCTGGTATTCGGGAATACCTTTTACGAGCAGTACTCAACATCAATGATGAGCTACTGCCTACTCCAATGGATGAATATGTTAGAAGGATTAAAGGGGATGATGCCTGACAAAATTAAAGAAATCAAGGGGTCAGCCACTGACGAATCCCCACAAAATAGATAATAAAAACAAACAATTAAGCCAAATAAAAAGGAACTTTCACAGTATTTAACGATCTAATCAGTTACAACACCTAACAGCTCGTAGGTCGGATAAGCGATAGAAGAATCAATGGGGTCAGACTCGATTGATTTTTGAAATCATTTATTATCAAGGTATTACTCTAGATTCCATCTCGTAGGTCGGATAAGCGATAGCGCCATCCGACGCACGATAACCAGTCATCTTTTTGCTTATGCTATTCAAGTTAGAAGAAAAGTAGTTAAAACTAATGTTATTTTTGGAAAGCCTCGGATCTCGGATGGCGCTAGCGCTTATCCAAGCTACACACTAGATTCCCGCTTAAAGCATACGAGAATGACCTGCTATTTTCATTCTTTTAGCTTGATTTTTAACTGCCCTTCTTCGATTTGAATATTGCTAACGCCTTCGGCAAAGGATTTCCAGAAGCCTTCATCGCCGCCAAATTCGCTAACGAGATCGACATTTTTAAGGTTACCTAACCATGCGTTTGGAATGGGCACTCCCCAGATACTTACCCCTTTTAGAATAACCACTGGGCGACCATCACGAAAGGCAAATTCGGCACCGCCGCTAACTTTTAATGTTTTGCCACCTAGAACAGGAAAATCAGGATCTAGCGGAATAATCATTTTGGCACTGGCTAGGCTATCACTTAGATCAATAGCGACTTTATCTGCTAAGTCGGTATTTTTTGCGAGTAAGGCGTTAAGCTCTTTTTCACTAAAGCTGATTTCACGTTTTGCATCTTTTTCGGAATAGGCTTCGGGTTCTAAAGCAGGTTGATCTTCATTTGAGCTAGCGAGTGCGGGTAAACCGAAATACTGCAATTTTTCATTTAGCTTTATTTCTTCTTTTTGGCTTAATTCTACGGGGCTAAAAGGATGTGGTGATAAGAAATATTTCACGGCAAAAAAGGTGACTAGTGCTGTCACAACGATGGTCAATAAGATAATTTTGGTTTTAGACATAACGTTTCTCTTCCCTTTTTTGTTCTGCTTAGTATAGCAAATATCTAATCCGGTACGCGGAGTGTGAGTGTTTTGCCTTGTTGTCTCATATCTAAATGTTTTAGAAATGACATGCCTAACAAAATCTCGTCAAACTCCATGCCTGAGCTGATGCTGGCTGGCACATTTGTGATTACAATATCGCCAAGCGACACGGAATCAAGTGTGGTTTCATATGACTTGCTATTGCCATTGGCGGTTTGAGTTAGAAAACGTTGGCCTTTTTCTAAATTCAGCTTTTCAGCGATGTGTTCAGGAATCGCCACCACGGTGGCACCGGTATCTAAAAAGAATTCTACGGGTTGACCATTGATTTTGCCTGTTGCAACATAATGGCCATATTTATTGCGTTCTAAGACAATTTCTTTTTCACCGTTTTGATTGATGCTTACGGTCAATTGTTGATTAGGATTATTAATCGTATCTAACATGCCGTTAAATATAAGCGCCATTGCTAGCATGATAAGTACAAACCAGATTATCGCAACGGTAAATTGGTTTAAACTCGGTGGATTTGCGTCCGTATTCATTGGTAGCGAATTACAATGAAAATATTGTTGAAAGACCTATAAATATTCCTTTGCCAACAAAAAATAGGCCAATCACTATTACAGCCCATGTGATTGCACCGATTATTTTATCTGACTGACTTTTCTGACTCATGCTACTTCGCCGCCATCAATACATCATATTTAGCTTTTAATTGATCTTGTGATTCCACATTATCAGGATCTTCTGGAATACAATCTACGGGGCACACTTCAACACATTGTGGCTCATCAAAGTGACCCACACATTCTGTACACAGCTGAGGATCAATTTCATAGATCTCTTCACCTTGTGTGATTGCACTATTCGGACACTCTGGTTCACAGACATCACAGTTAATACATTCGTCGGTTATAAATAACGACATTTCAAACTCCAACTCATAAATATAGGGTAGATCTTAGCGTTTATTGTGTTATCAAACCAGCTTAGCGTTAAGCGCTTGCGCTACACATGGCGCAACAAATTCTGACACATCACCGCCTAGACTGGCTATTTCACGCACTAGGCTCGATGAAATATAAGTATATTGCTCAGCTGGTGTTAAGAATAAAGTTTCAATATCTGGGTTCATTTTGCGATTCATTCCCGCTAATTGAAATTCATGCTCAAAATCAGATACGGCACGTAAACCGCGTAAGATTACGTTTGCACCTTTATCTTTGGCAACATCTATTAGCAAACCTTCAAAACCGCATACTTCAACATTCTTCAAGCCTGCTAATGTTTTCTCCGCCAAGGATACACGTTCATCTAAAGTAAACTTGGGCGCTTTGCTTGGGTTGATCGCAATGGCAACAATAACTCTGCCAAACAATTTGCTAGCACGGTGCACTAAATCAATATGGCCATTGGTAATAGGATCAAATGTTCCGGGATAAATGACTGTTGTAGTCACGCAATGTCTCCAGCTTGGTTTTGAAAGAGGCAATATCGTACTTCGCCCGCTTTTTTATCTTTTCTTAATTGCCAGTGTTTCGGAAGCTCAGGCAAATTGCCTTTGCTTGGGCATTCAATATAGATAAGGGCATTATCTACTAAAAGGGCTTTATTCGCTAACTGATTGGCAATTTCTGTCCACAAATCAGCTTGAAAGGGAGGATCAATAAATACAATATCGTATTGCTGGGCATTTTTTTCGACAAAGTTTTGTGCTGTTGTATTTTCTAAAATGCAATCTTCAGTTTTTATCAGCTGAATATTGGCTTTCAACTGCTGAACTGCCTGACTATTACTTTCAACCAAGGTGACTGATCTTGCCCCACGCGACAAGGCTTCGAAACCCAAAGCACCACTACCTGCAAATAAATCTAAACAGCGCGCATCGCCCACATCAGCTTGCAACCAATTAAAAAGCGTTTCACGCACTCTATCTGGTGTTGGTCTTAAGCCGTCAATATTAGCAAAGTTTAATTTTCGCCCCCGCCAACGACCCGCAATGATACGTAATTGATTTGATGGCTTACTCAGCTTCGCCACCCACCATTATCGTCACCATTTTGTCAGGATGAACGTGTCTAGAAAAAGCATCTTTAATTTGCTCTACCGTCACCGCTTTGATGTTGTCATTAAATTTATCCAGATAGTCTAATGGCAAGCCATAAAAAGCAATCATGGCGATATAGCCAATAATTTTGCTATTACTATCAACACGTAAGGCAAAACCACCGGTAATATTTTTCTTGGCAGCAAGCAGTTCTTTTTCTGTTGGGCCATCTTTAATAAATTTGTTCAATGTATCACGCAAAACTTTTAGTGCTTGTTGAGCTTGATCATTGCGAGTAGATAAGCCTAGTTGATAAGGCCCTGCTTCTCTCATCAGTCTAAAATAACTATAAACACTGTATGTCAGCCCGCGTTTTTCACGCAGTTCATCACTGAGTTTAGAGACTAAACCGCTGCCGCCCAAAATATGATTGCCCACATACAAAGCAAAATAATCAGAGTCTCCACGTTTTATGCCAGGCTGACCCATTAAGATATGTGTTTGCGATGAAGGATAAGGGATCGTCTCGGATTTAGCCTGCGATAACGCCTTAACAACGGGTATTGTTGATGATTTGCCATGACCTAGATCTTGACTTAACTTTTCAGCAATTTTCTTGGCTTTAACTTGATCAAACTGACCAACAATGGCAATGATTGCTTTTTCTGCTACATAATTATTTTTATAAAAGGTTTTTAATGTCTCAACCGTAATAGCAGCTAAACTTTTTTCATCTCCGGCTGGCATGGCTCTATAAGGATGCTCTCCATATAAGTTTTTGTAAAAAGCGCGAGATGCAATTGCTGAAGGTGATTGTTTTTCAGCCTGTAAACCTAATAATAATTGCTTCTGAATACGATCAAATGAGGCTTGTGGAAAATCTGGCTTGGTCAAGACTTTATGGAATAAGTCCAAAGCAGGATTTAACGCCGAATCGGTCGTTAAACTGCGCAAACTTAACATGGCCATATCACGCTGTGATGAATTGCCAAAGCGTGCGCCAAGATCATCGAACTTAGCGGCAATCTGATCGGCATCTAGTCCATCTGCACCTTCATTTAACATCGCATTAGTTAACAATGCTCGCCCCGATAACTCACCATCTTGTGCACCACCGGCATCAAATAGCACTTGAATATCAACCATCGGCAATTCAGGCGCGGCAACAAAATAAACCGGCACCCCATTTGCTGTGGTCCAGTGTTCAATTTTAGGGCTAGCAAAAGCGGCTGATGCAACAGTTAGCAGTAATATAAATATGAACTTTTTAGCGAACATAATTACCTCCTGCTGCTGGCATGACACGTTTACCATTGAGCGGTAACGGAATAAGTTCCGCCATCGTTAGGCCATCATCAAGCAAATATTTTTTAGCAACGGTCTGAACCTGTTCTGCGGTCACTGCTTGAATTTTCTCAACATATTCATCTGATAATCGCCAGTTCAAACCAATCGTCTCCAACATGCCGATTTGCATGGCCTGATAAAATACACTATCACGTTCATAAACCGCATTGGCTACCACTTGTGTTTTGATACGATCTAACTCCTCTGCTGTGACTAATTCTGTTTTCATTTTCTCAAGTTCATCCCTTACTGCTTGCTGTAATTGGGCAACTGTTTTACCTTTTACTGGCGTGCCTACTACCACAAAAACATCAGCTAATCGTGAATATAAATCGTAGCCTGCACCAACACTGGCTGCAATTTCTTGACCACGAACTAAATCACGTGAAAACCGCGCGCTACTACTGCCATCCAGAATGCCTGATAACATATCCAAGGCATAAGGTTCCCACTCATTTTCAGCTGAAGCTGTTTTCACCGATGGTACTTTCCATCCCATCATAAAACTGGGTAGTTCTGCAGGTGCTTTTACCTCTATGCTGCGTTTGCCTTTTTGTTTAATTTCAACTTGAGGCTTAACTTCGGCCGTTTGTTCTGGTTTCAATGGGCCAAAATACTGCTGAGCTAATTGATAGACCTTATCCGGATCAACATCACCAACCACGACCACGGTAGCATTATTAGGTGCATACCATTTTTGATACCACTGGCGAAGATCATCGGCTTCATATTGTTGAATATCTGCCATCCATCCAATAACAGGATGATGATATGGGCTATTCACAAACGCGCTGGCATAAAAAGCCTCTCGCATGACAGCTTGTGGATTATCATCGGTACGCATCCTGCGCTCTTCAGCAACCACTTGGCGTTCTTTCTTTAGCTCCTCATCATCAATAATCAAGTTGCGCATGCGATCGGCCTCTAACCGAAAGCTGACCTCAAGACGATCTTTTTCCAAGGTTTGAAAATAAGCGGTGTAATCGCGTCCCGTAAAGGCGTTTTCACTACCGCCATTAGCCGCAATAATCTGTGAAAACTCATTCGGTTTTAAATGTTTTGTCCCCTTAAACATCATATGTTCAAGTTGATGAGATATCCCCGTCGTACCGTTTTGCTCATAACTAGAGCCTACTTTGTACCACACTTGCGACACCACCACAGGCGCACGATGATCTTCTTTAACAATCAGTTTCAAGCCATTATCAAGCTGATATTCGCTCACATTAGCCATTACCATTACGGGTAAAAGAAGTGTAAGCCCTACTATCTTTTTAAATTTGTTAATCATTCATCCCTCATAACCATGATAAAATTTCATTTAATAAACCTAATTGTAACGACAAGCAGAGAATATGTTTAGTTTCCTAAGAAAAAAAAACAAAGCGCCTGAAGAATCGGTGCCTACAGAAAAACCACTAGCACAAGAACCCATCGATGACACCGCTGCCGAGCCAGCTCTACAAGTAGAACCTGAATCACAACAAAAAACCAGTTTATTTGGCCGATTAAAACGCACCAGCGCTAAATTTACCGAAGGATTAGCATCGCTTGTTCTCGGTAAAAAAGCGATTGATGATGATTTATTAGAAGAGCTTGAAACGCAGTTATTAACCGCCGATTTAGGTGTGGATGCGACTCAAACTATTATCTCTGACTTAACACAGCGGGTCGCGCGCAATCAATTAGCGGATGCGCAAGCACTGTTTAATGCCATGTCTGCAGATATGGTTAATATCTTGCAACCAAGCTGTCAGCCTTTAGTTATTCCCGAACAAGAAGGGCCCTTTGTTATTTTGATGATTGGCATTAACGGTGTTGGTAAAACGACTACTATCGGTAAATTAGCCAAACAATTTCAAGATCAGGGCAAATCTGTCATGTTAGCGGCAGGCGATACCTTTAGAGCTGCGGCCGTTGAACAGCTGCAGGTTTGGGGTGAGCGTAATGATATTCCCGTTATTGCTCAACACAGTGGAGCCGACTCTGCATCGGTTATTTTTGATGCTCTGCAAGCCGCCAAAGCACGTAATATTGATATTTTAATTGCTGATACTGCGGGACGCTTGCATACCCAAAACAACCTTATGGAAGAGTTGAAAAAAGTAAAACGTGTTATGGGCAAGCTTGATGATAATGCCCCACATGAAGTCATGCTTGTTCTGGATTCTGGAACTGGGCAAAATGCGCTATCTCAAGCGGTGCAATTTAATGAAGCCATTGGTGTAACCGGCATTACCTTAACCAAGTTGGACGGCACGGCAAAAGGCGGTATTATCTTTGCCATTGCACAAAAAACCAAACTGCCCATTCGTTATATCGGTGTGGGTGAAACCATTGACGACCTTCGCCCCTTTGAGGCTGAAGAATTTGTAGATGCATTATTAGGCCGAGAAGAAACCTAAAATAATTTATGATTAACTTTACCGACGTCTACAAACGTTACCCCAATAATTATGAAGCACTTTCTGGTTTAAGCTTTCATCTTGATGAAGGCGAAATGGCCTTTTTAACGGGTCATTCTGGTGCGGGTAAAAGCACGTTATTAAAATTAATTGCATTAATTGAACGTAGCTCACATGGTCAAGTATTAGTAGGCAAGCAAAACCTAAGCAGTTTACCCAAACGCAAAATCCCATTTTATCGTCGGCAGATCGGTATTGTTTTTCAAGATCATAATTTATTACACGATCGCACCGTATTTGATAATGTCGCCTTGCCACTTGTTATTGCGGGTGAAAATCATCGTGAAATAGGCCGCCGAGTTCGTGCCGCTTTAGATAAAGTTGGCCTACTCAGCAAAGAACGTAACCTACCTATTGCATTATCAGGCGGTGAACAACAACGTGTTGGTATTGCTCGCGCAGTGGTCAATCGCCCTCCGATTCTGCTTGCTGATGAACCAACGGGTAATCTTGATCCTGAATTATCCCGTGAAATCATGCATTTATTTGAGCAATTTAATCAAGTAGGTGTCACTGTTTTTGTCGCCACCCATGATATTGATTTAATTCAAACCTTGCCTTATCGCCAAGTTATTCTTAAACAAGGTCGCTTGGCATGAGTAATTATTTGCTTCGTCATCTGCAAGTGATGCTTTTCAGTTTGGGCCGCCTGTGGCGACAGCCTGTAGCCAGCTTAATGACAATTACAGTAATCGGTATTGCTTTAGTATTACCAGCAGGTTTGTTTGTGCTTTCTGAGAATATGTCTAGCCTCAGCAATCGCTGGGATAGCGCTAGTCAAATCACCTTGTTTTTACAACAAAATGTTAGCCCGAAACAGGCAAAAAAACTTACTGACGAATTACAATCATGGCCTGAAATTAAGCAGCTGCATTATCAATCTGCTAAACAATCATTGGAGGAGTTTCGTCAATTATCAGGTTTAGGTGATGTGCTTGACTCCCTTCCCAACAACCCTTTGCCAGCCATTATTATTGTTGAACCGGATGACGATAATATTGAAAAAGCCACAATAAGCCAATTAGTCCAGAAATTGGATGCACTTTCAAGCGTAGATCAGGCAAAATTAGATATGGAATGGCTACAACGTTTTCGCAGTATAAATAAAATGGTGCAGCGCGGAGTCACTATTTTAGCTATTTTATTATCATTAAGCGTTGTTTTAGCCATCGGCAATACCATACGTCTTGCAATACTCAGCCGCGAAGCGGAGATAAGAGTCATGAAACTGGTCGGAGCAACTGACCGTTTTATTCGCCGTCCATTCTTATATACTGGCTTCTGGTATGGAATTTTAGGCGGCTTTGTGGCATGGATAACCTTGGTGTTCTCAATGGGTTTATTATCCGGCCCAGTCAATGATCTTGCCGGCCAATATGGCAGTGATTTTAGCCTACACTGGTTCGGTGGTTTTATGTTTCTAATTTTACCGTTTACTGGCGCCATCCTTGGTATTTCTGGCGCATGGCTCGCTGTCGGGCGACACTTACATTTAATTGAACCTAGTTAAGCTAAAAACGGGATAAGCATAGTTATCCCGTTTTCAGCTTAGTTAAAATGTGACCACTGTTTTGCTAATGCACCACGTCCCAGTGAATTATTCTTTTCACTCTCGGATGAATAATGACTGTAATCTACTTCACTTTCTGAGTTGACGCGTATATTTGTTTTCACACCTTGAATTGCCAGCACGGCATGGGCCAATGAATTAGCTTTTTGGCTCTCATGCGTATCTAATTTTGCCGGTTTTATATTTTTTTGGCTCGCATTATCTTGCGCGACCATTTCAAGTGCAGCCCTAGACAATGAATTGGTTTCAGTTACTTGGCTTACTGGTTTAGCAAAGGCTGTGGTGTTAGCCAATAACAAAGTTGAAAGCATCGTTATATATAGTTTCATTTTAGAATCCTCACATAATTTGGAGTTAACCCTGTATATATTATGTAGACAACTAAAAGCCTCATAAGTTACATCATATAATTGTACAGCTAACCCACATCATTATCTTTATTACGAGAAAACATCTTCTTAAAGAATGCGCCAATCGCAATAATAAAAATAATTCCAAACTTCTTCAAAAAGATTATAGCGGCAACAAGAAAACCAGTTTTGGCTAAAACCTTACCTGCCACAAGCGCTCCAATACCATATGCCGCAATTTTATCAATATCAGGGTTAAATTCAGAATATGTCGAACCTTGATCAAATTCTGCCATTGCTAAAACCGTATCAAGTTCTTGATCAATTATGGCTTTTTGATCGATTCCTGCAATAAAATTCAACACTAGTACGCCTTTGCGTCCTAACACTCGAATATTGTAGTTCAATGTATTTACATCTTGCTCACCAAACTTAATTTCTTTTGCCCAATAAAGTTTATGTGCCTGTTCATCGTAATAGGGGGTTGCAGCCCAACCAACTAATTCAATAGGCTCATAGCCCTGCTCTGCTCGCCACTGATTCGATTCTTCGGTTTCATCTTTAAGTTGTCCCAATAACTCAGCATAATCAATTTCATCAGCATCATCGTCAGAAACGTAACCATCTTCTTCATATTCAACGGTTACCGCCCATGAATCATCATCAAATGGTGTCATTTCACTGGGAAACAGCATGCCTAGCGTATATTCACTAGGTGGATTCCCCCAAACATCGACCAATACTTTTTCAGCATCTTTAGCATTCAAGTAATAATAGTTTTCGGGTACATTTAATGTAGCGCCTGCGCCTGGTATATTAATCGTACCCGTTTGTCTATCCAGCGAATTCCAAATTTCTTCTGCCCATGCGTAATATTCTTTTTCTTCCGCCGTTATTTCTGTTTCAGCTTCTGCAAACAATGATGCCGATAAAAATAAGAGTATTGCCGTTATGATGATTTTAAATTTCATGAAATCCCTTCCTTTACGTTACTATCAAATCGCATATTCTATCATGTTATAATTTTTCTCTATTACAACAATACAGGTATCACTTTGAAATCTCGCTCCTTGATACTCCTCACTATAAAAGAAACACTAGCAACCATTATTAGAACACGTTTCTGGTTTAATATTTCACCATCACTTTCTGCTGGTGCCCATGTCTCTGCTGACTTTTTTGGCATCAATATAGCGCCCTCTCCTGATCCACGGTTTGATGATTACACCATCGAACGTTTAAAAGAATTACAGCTAAAACACATACGTATGGATTTTACCTATGATTCTTTTGGTGGTGATGCCGAACGCTTATTAAAGCGAATTTTAGCTGAGAAATATTTAGTCATGCTCGACTTGCTACCGCCGAAAGAAGATGCGGCATTATTAGCTAGTGACGAGGCGGCACAACAGCGTTGGCAAGAGTTTATTACTCGCGTAAACGAGGAGTACGGTAAAAAAATTGTTTGTTTTGAAATTGGAGCAACGCCTAACCGTAGTAAATGGTCAGGCTTTAATTTAAACAGTTATCTAAGTGCATGGAACATTGCATACACACAATTTGAAGATGCTGATCACCTGTTGGCAGGGCCAAATGTGTCTGATTTTGAACCTGTTAGTAATATTGCCTTGCTTGCTGATATGCAGCAACATGGCTCCACACCTTGCACGCATACTGATAATTTATTTGTTGAACGCGTCATTGAACCTGAGGCCTATGACCATCGTGTTTTCGGTCGCCTATTTGCAAATAAATTCAAACTTAATTTAGTCAAAAAGGCACGTATTTACAATGAGCTTAGTGAGCAATATGGTTGCCGTCACACGGTATGTACCTATACTGATTGGACCAGCAAGCGTTTAGCTCGGTTCTCCGATACACCTGAAACTAAAAAGGCAGATTATTTGGTACGCTATTTAGTGATCACTGCAGCAAGCCATGCCTTAGATCAAGTTTATTGGGGCCCTCTTATATGTAGCCGTGATGGCATTATTGATGATGGCGCAACGGACTACCCCGATATTGATAATGTTAGTTTTTATAAATCTGTTCGCGGAAAATATGAAAACCTAAAAACGCGCCCAGCATTTCATGCCTTAGCCAATACTATAAAACAATTATCAGCTACTGACTGTATACAAGCGGTGAATGGCGACAACGGTATTCATCATTTTGTTTTTAGTTATGAGAATGACTCTGAGTTACATATTGCTTGGCTTAGAGATCGTTATACTCTGTCACTGGATTCGATTTATTCATCCAAACAATTAGATTCGGCACGTTTTATTGATACAGTTGGCAACAAATTGAACCCATCGCCAATTTGTCTAAGCGAAAGCCCCGTTTTCATTCTGTTTGATTCACCACAACAACTTCACTTATCAGCATTACAAATAGAGACATTAGATGTGCCTACAACGCCCATATTTGCATCTATTAATAATGTTGAATATATTTCGCATCACACGCGAGAATGGAATGGTGCTGTAGCCATTAAACAAGGAGAGTCCGCTACAGAAAAAATCAATCATATGCTACCCGATCGTTTATTAGACCTGCCTCAACTCGGTGTACATCGTGATCAACGTAATAAAGTATGGAGTGTAAAAAACCCCGTCAACCCAACTGAAACAATTGTAATTAAAGAAAACCGTGCAACAGGAATAAGAAAACTAAGTTATCACTTTAAAGCCAGCAAAGGTGAGCGCCACTGGAATAATGCATCTGAAATGATTCGCCGCGGTGTCAATAGCCCTATGCCTATCGCCTATTTTGAACACACAGAAAATGCGGCTACCCGCCATAATTATTATGTTTGCGAATTTGTACATGACGCTTTTTCGGCACGTGATGCCTTTACTGCATTTGCCCAAGGCGAGCAACACTATTCTGGTTTTAGCAAACAGGCTGTTTTTAAAGCTTTAGCAAAATACACCTGCAAAATGCATAACCGCAGAATTATTCATAATGATTTATCGGGCGGTAATTTGTTGATGACAAAAACGCAACAAAACCAAATTGAGGTAACGGCCATTGATATCGGCCGCGCTACTGTCTACCCAATAAAAGGCAAAAAAATTACACAGAAAATGCGCCTTATTGATTTATGCCGCCTTTGTTACAAACTAGATTGGCCAAACCGTAAAGAATTTATGCATACCTATTTTAAAGCATACGGTCAAGAATTTGATTCTGGTTGGTCAAAACCTCTCAGAAACTACGACTGGAAACAAAAGACTAAGCGGCGGATAAAAGGCATGTTCAAACGAAAAAAGACGAAGTAATGCCCGATAATTTAAGTGCTGAACATCACTTAAGAAGAGCCCATATTCCACTAGCCACTAGCCCCATGAATGCAAGAGGCACGGTAATCATGCCAAACCAAGCGTATACAGTCATTGAATAGAGTGTGCGGCTTATATCTTTACCAAAAAAGATACACTTTCCAGTAACACCCGCATCGGAGATTTCACAGCCACAGATTGAAGCCATAATACCAGCTAATATCGCTGGAATTATTGGAAGAAGACCTATAATGACGCTTAGTATCGCCAGTCGTAATGGTGTCATAATCTTTCCTTTTATAAATACACTTTCAGTTTACTATTTTAATGTGAGAGCTCGAACACGTTCCATCTCATCACGCATTTTCCCAGCTTCTTCAAATTCTAGGTTCTGTGCATGACGATACATGGCATTTTCCATTTGTTGCAATCGTTTAGCGAGTTGTTTTGGCGATAGCGCTGCATATTTAGCCTTTTCTTCGGCTACTTGATTAATGTATTTTCTATCATTTTGGGCTTGCTCTTGTTTATCATCTAAACTATCACGAATGGCTTTTTTAATACCTGTCGGCGTGATGCCATGCTCTTTGTTATACGCTTGTTGTTTTTCACGACGGCGATCTGTTTCGGCTATTGCTCGCTGCATTGAACCAGTGATCTTATCGGCGTAAAGAATAGCTCGACCATTCAAATTTCGCGCGGCGCGGCCTATAGTTTGAATCAATGAACGTTCTGATCGTAAAAAACCCTCTTTATCAGCATCTAAAATAGCCACCAGCGACACTTCGGGAATATCTAATCCTTCACGTAATAAGTTAATGCCGATCAATACATCAAAGACGCCTAAGCGTAAATCACGCAAAATCTCCATTCTCTCGACGGTATCAATATCAGAATGTAAATAGCGTACTTTCACGCCATGTTCCGCTAAATAATCGGTTAAATCTTCTGACATGCGTTTGGTTAATGTTGTGACCAATACCCGTTCATTAATAACTGAGCGTTTATTTACTTCGGAAAGTAAATCATCCACCTGTGTCGCTACAGGTCGGATTTCAATCTCTGGATCGATTAATCCCGTTGGGCGAACTACTTGCTCAACAATATTACTTGAATGATCGGCTTCATATTGGGCTGGCGTAGCTGAAACAAAAATAGTTTGTGGTGCCAGTTTTTCCCATTCTTCAAATTTAAGTGGCCGATTATCTAAAGCAGAAGGCAATCGAAAACCGTAATTGACCAAGGTTTCTTTGCGTGAGCGATCACCTTTATACATTGCGCCAATTTGTGGCACCATGACATGGCTTTCATCTAATACTAAAATGGCATCATCAGGTAAATAATCAAATAAGGTCGGTGGCGCCTCGCCTTCACCGCGATCAGATAAGTGACGGGAATAGTTTTCTATGCCATTGCAATAACCTAATTCCATAATCATTTCGATATCAAATCGTGTACGTTGTTCTAAGCGTTGTGCTTCTACTAATTTGTTATCATCATTGAGCATTTTTAGCCGCAATCGTAGCTCTTCTTTAATTTTATCTACCGCTGACAACAACTGATCGCGCGGGGTAACATAATGCGTTTTAGGATAAATAGTAATCCGGCTAACACGCTGAATAATTTCACCGGTAAGCGGATCAAAATAACGGATCTGCTCAATCTCATCATCAAATAATTCCACCCGCACTGCATCACGCTCAGATTCAGCAGGGAAAATATCAATCACTTCACCGCGCACACGATACGTACCACGATGTAGCTCGACATCATTACGTTTATATTGCAGTTCAGTTAGCCGCTTTAACATATCGCGCTGGTTAATCGTATTGCCGACGACTAGATGTAACACCATCTCAAGATAAGAATCTTTATCACCCAAACCATAAATACACGACACGCTCGATACAATAATTGCATCGCGTCGTTCTAACATCGCTTTAGTAGCAGAAAGGCGCATTTGTTCGATTTGCTCATTCACTGACGCATCTTTATCGATAAAGGTATCCGACGATGGCACATAAGCTTCGGGTTGATAATAATCGTAGTAAGAAACGAAATATTCCACCGAATTATTGGGGAAAAAATCTTTCATCTCACTATATAACTGCGCTGCAAGTGTTTTATTCGGCGCCATCACCATCATCGGCCGTTGTAATTGTTGCGCAACATTGGCGATAGTGAAGGTTTTACCCGAGCCCGTCACGCCCAATAATGTCTGCCACATCTCACCATTTTCTAGGCCTTCAACTAAGGCTTTAATCGCAGTGGGTTGATCGCCTGCCGGTTCAAAGTCGCTGATCAGTTCAAATTGTTTGGTCATACTCTTCTGCATTTTTTATGATTGGCGTATATTAACCGACATACGATTAATTTAATAACTTATCTGTAATAAGGAAACAACGTGGACATCACTCTTTCACAACGCGTTCAAAGCATTAAACCTTCCCCTACTCTCGCAATTACTGCTCGTGCTGCCGAAATGAAAGCGGCAGGCAAAAGCATTATTGCCCTCGGTGTAGGCGAACCTGATTTTGATACGCCAGAGCATATTAAACAAGCCGCCATTACCGCTATTAATAATGGCGATACCAAATACACCGCAGTTGATGGCACTGTTGTATTGAAACAAGCTGTTATTGATAAATTATCACGTGATAATGGCCTTGAATACGAAATGAATCAGATCCTCGTTTCAGTGGGTGGAAAACAAAGCTTCTTCAATCTAACTCAAGCACTGCTAGATGAAGGTGACGAAGTCATTATTCCTGCTCCATATTGGGTTTCTTACCCAGATATGGTGCTATTAGCTAACGGCACACCGGTGATTATCGAAGCAGGTCAAGATCAGCGTTTTAAAATCACAGCTGAGCAACTTGAAGCCGCCATCACCGATAAAACACGTCTTTTTGTGATTAATAGCCCGTCTAATCCATCAGGCATGGCTTATACAGAAGCAGAACTTGCCGCACTAGGTGAAGTATTACGCAAATATCCCAATATCTTAATCGCCACCGATGATATGTATGAACATATTTTATGGGCTGAGGGTGGCTTTCATAATATCGTGACTGCCTGCCCTGATTTATATGATCGCACTATGGTATTAAATGGCGTATCAAAAGCCTATGCCATGACAGGTTGGCGCATTGGTTATGCCGCAGGCCCCGCTAAATTAATCGCGGCAATGAAAAAAATTCAAGGTCAAAGCACATCAAACCCCGCATCGGTTTCGCAAGCGGCAGCGGTAGAAGCATTAAATGGCGATCAACAATGTATTCAAACCATGCTCGCTGAATTTAAGAAACGCCACGATATGGTAGTCAAAAGACTGAATGCAATGGATGGTATGGAATCGCTTCACAGTGATGGTACATTCTATGTGTTCCCCGATATATCTAAGATCTTAGCGCGAATGCCTAAGCTAAATGATGATCTTGATTTCGCTGAAGCCCTATTAGTTGATAAAGGTGTGGCGATTATTCCGGGCACGGCGTTTGGAATGAAAAATTATATTCGCCTATCAATCGCGACCAGTGAAGAAAACCTTGAAAATGCATTAGACCGCATTGCAGATTTTATTTCATAAATTAGAGGATAAAGCTTGACCAAATAAGGTCAAATCTCTATCATAGCCATCTTTCTGTTCCTCGATAGCTCAGTTGGTAGAGCATCGGACTGTTAATCCGCAGGTCCCTGGTTCGAGTCCAGGTCGAGGAGCCAACAGATTCAAAAAGCCCCAGTACTGAAAAGTGCTGGGGCTTTTTATTTATATACCCATGCTACTTCACTTAGACTGCTCTCCATTTTGAATTACACGCGGCCATCTGCTGTGAATATTGGCATCTTCAAGTTCAGGTTCAATGGTAACAATATAAATACGTTGCTCATTGTTTTCTCTAGCTAACAACCCTTGCAAGTATTGGCCTTTATTTAAATCATACCAATGACTTTGACCTTCAAAGTCTTTTTCCATAAAACTAAGGGCAGGTATTTTGAGTGGCTTAGGGAAATATTTATCCCACCGCCCGCTATAAATTGAATCTAGTCGTGCCCAGCCGCCCATTGGCAATAATCCTGATTGTTTCTGTCTTCTACCCCATGGCATTAGGATTAAACTACCGTCTTTCTTTTGCACAGGTAGCATTGCTTTCGAGTTAGGAAAATACATGCGAAGAATATTACCCTGATATTCAAAGTAGACACCATCACACATTGTGAAAAAGTCTCATTATATTGTTTTTCGATGCCCAAACGGCTTCCACGCAGGTGCAATAACATTAGGCATTGTTGAGCGATCTATTAATCGTGAAGGTGCAACAGTAAATTCACCATAACGCTGATTGATCTTATCAACCGCATTATTAAGTTGCTCTCGTCTATTATCATGTCGAGATTCTTCAAATAAACTTATCTGCTGTTCAGTGTGAGGATTTAAAGCGGTAACTTGCACTTGCCAAACACCTTCGCCTTGCCAGTTATTCAGAATAAACTGCCTACACTTAGCAAATAATACATGTCCATCATCAATAGCATTCGCTAGTTTAACTTTGCTATGTAGCCAGCCCTGCTCGGTCTTAAGACCCAAATAAAAATGACTCGCTTTATAGTGGTGCTTTCTTAATCTAGCCACCACCTTTTCACTCATATGCTGAAGATAAGTGAGAATCGTTGTGAGATCTTTTGTTTGCGGCGGCATCACCTTGCCATGACCGATTGTTTTGGGAAGCTTTACTTTCGTTTGAACAGGTTCTGGGTCTTTGCCTTGTGCCATTAGCCAGATGCGTCGACCAACATTACCGAAGCGCTTTGCCAGAACACTGATCGGTATATTCTTCATATCACCACAATTAATAACACCATAGTCTTTTAAGAATGCTGCAATACCTGTGTTGATACCACTAATTTCAGTAACATGAAGTGGAGAGAGTATTTGTTCAGCTTGCCACGGCAATATTTGGGTAAGCCCATCAGGCTTATCAAATTTAGCAGCATATTTAGCCGTTGTTTTATCGCCACTCACCCCGACTGAACAGCTTAAACCAGATACATCACTAACTGTCTTTTTAACTAATTTGGCAATCTCTAATGGTGTCCCAAAGAGTGACTGGCAATTTGTTACATCAAGAAAAGCTTCATCAACTGAATAAACTTCTAAATCAGGAGTAATACCCTGTAGCGCAGCCATAATATTGGTAGATATTTCAGCATAACGATAAGGCCGTGAAGGGGCTTGAATAAGTTCAGGGCAGAGCTGTCGAGCTTCTTTTAAGCGCATTCCAGTCTTAACACCATAACTTCTGGCCTCATAGCTCGATGTGATGATCGTTGAGCCTTGAATACCATTGGTAACAGCTACAGGTCTATTACGCCAAAATGGATTATCTTGTTGTTCAATTGCAGCGAAAAAACAATTCATATCGACCAAGATAATGACTTTTGGCCAGCATTGTTCCATTTGGCTCACAAACTAAGGATAGGTACGAAGTTGGCCAACCACCACACCTTGAATTGCTACTCGTTTAGCATCTAGTGTAATAGGTTCATAATTAGCATTAGCCGGCATTAAGGTAACCGTTTCATTATCATTGAGTAACAGTGTTTTTAATGTTGCATCATAGCCATCTACTAACGCCACAACGATATCGCCATGAAGGGCTGTTTGTTGCGACTGAATGACAACATAATCACCATCCATAATTGATTTGTCGATCATCGAATCACCATTTACCTTTAAAACAAAACGATCTTTCCCTGAAAACATTTCACCCAAATCGATTTCCGATTCATCCGCCACCGCTTCAATTAACCGGCCCGCAGCCACTTTTCCCATAACAGGTAATACGACCGATACCGTTTCTAAATCCACGCCCTGCTCCACTAATCTCAAACCGCGTGATCGCCCAATAATGCGTTCAAGCAAACCTTCATTAACTAATGCTTGAATATAATTATGAACTGAGCCTTGTGATGACAGGCCAATGCCATGAGCCACCTCAGATAGAAGCGGAGCACGATCATGTTCTTCGAAGTATTCAACAATGAAGTTATAAGTATCTTGTTGCCGATCTGTAAGCATGTAATTTCCCCTTGCACCTTTAATGAGAACATATTGAGAAGAAAATATAGAGAAACCAAAGCCAGAGGTCAACTGTTTTTTTGTTAGCCCTTGGTGCATGGTCTTTTTCAGTTTATTAACCATCCGGCCTCATACCGCATAGCGGTGATCACGGGTATATATCTGTGATACTTCAATCTGCAAATTTCTCCGTCACTCCACAAGCATTCCTCGTCGTCATTCCGGCAGGTTTTTAGCCGGAATCTCTAGTTTATGAAATAGATCCCCGATAAAAGATCTCGAGGATGACGGAGTATAAAAACCGCAGCTTGAATGACTATGGGTATATATGTAAATTTAATGTAAATAATTGCCATCGATTATTTACCTTTTTGTGTCTAATAGTTTGCTTGGCTATTGCGTAAGCTACTCCTAAGTTATTTAAACCACAGGAGATCCACCATGCAAACCATTAAATCAAATCATTTTATTCGTCGTACACTCACCGTCGCCATTTCATATTCATTGCTATTATCTTTATCAAATTCAGTGCTCGCCCGAGAAGCGCCACAATATACACACGACACTGAAGTAATCGCACCCGCCCCTATCCACCAGCCCAAGATTCAATTAGCGATATTGCTTGATACCAGTGGCAGTATGGATGGCCTAATCGACCAAACTCGCAATCAAATTTGGCAAGTGGTCAATGAGTTTTCAACCGCCAAACAAAATGGCCTCACACCTATTCTTGAAGTCGCCTTATTTGAATATGGTAATGATGGTAATTCAGCAAGCGATGGTTATGTTCGCCAACTTAGCAGCTTCACTCGCGAATTAGATAAAGTGTCTGAAGGTTTATTTTCACTCACAACCAATGGTGGTGAAGAATATTGTGGTTATGCCATCAAAACAGCGGTTAATGACTTGCAGTGGAGTAGTTCTGACAATAATATTAAAACCATCTTTATTGCTGGCAACGAACCGTTTACCCAAGGCCCGGTCAATTATCAACGCGCCATTGAACTGGCAAAAAAACACGGCATATCAGTGAATACTATTCATGCCGGTGATCATCAAGAAGGTATAAATAGCGGTTGGCAATCTGCCGCCGTACTCACCGGTGGCAACTATATGAGCATTGATAGTAATATCCAAGTGGTTCATATTGATGCACCACAAGATCAAGAAATTGCCGCACTGAATATAAAGCTGAACGAAACCTATATCGCCTATGGAAGCGAGGGCGAAAAAAGTAAATCACGTCAACAAGAACAAGATAAAAATAGTAGCACTATCTCAGCAGGGCTATTGGCTAAAAGAGCCGCTTCTAAAATCTCTTCTTTTTATAATAATAAAAGCTGGGATCTAGTCGATGCCATGGAAGAAGGTGAAGTGGACGAAGCGGCTTTAGCCGATATGGACCAAGCATCACTACCTGAGCCGATGAAAACCATGACCGATCAACAGAAAAAAGACTATGTTGATGCCAAGGCAACTGAACGTAAAACGATCAAACAACAAATATCACAGCTGAGTAAATCAAGAGAGAGCTATGTTGCCGAGAAACAGCGTGAACAAGTTGCCGCCGCACCTAGCATGAGTGATGCCTTAACAGGCGCTATCAGAAAACAAGCTGAACAAAAGCACTTTGTATTTGAAAAATGATTAAAATTCAGTACCCCTTATTTTAGTTATTTTATATATTTCCAGTTTCTTGTATACTCAACTCACAGACTAAAACTCATGATTCTTAACCTTAAATGTCAGGAAAAGGAAGTTGTATTGAATTTAATAGCAAAAGTAAAGAACTTAATAAGAAGATTAGATCTATTGTCACCATACCCAATTTTTTATCCCTTTATTATGTCTAAGAACGAAAAGGTTATTTTTGACAGAGCCATAAAAAAAGCAACTAATTATCTCGAATTTGGTTTGGGTGGTAGTTCTCTGCGAACACTTCAGAAATCAAAAGCAAAAATATATTCTGTTGAGTCAAGTCCTGAGTGGATACACTGTATGCGAAAATATATGATTCTAAGGTATTTCAACAATAAAAAATTGTTTATATTCCCTGTAGATATAGGTCCTACTCGCGAATGGGGCTACCCTGAATCTAATGATAATAAACACCTTTTTCCTAATTACTCATCAAGTATTTTCCAAAATATTGATAGTAAAATTATAAACCTAGCATTGGTCGATGGGAGATTTAGAGTCGCATGCACTTTAAAAATAATATTAGAATGCCATACAAATAATAATTTTGAATTATTAATCCATGACTTTTGGAATAGAGAACACTATCACGTGGTGTTAAAGTATCTTGATATTTTAGATAGAACCAATACCATTGGACTATTTACTATAAAAAGCAATGTTGATTTAGAGGCTGTCAAACAAGATTACGATGCTTATAAATTTAATCCAGACTAGCTGAGCCATTAATAGACAGTCTCATCCAAAATCACCCTTTAGGCAATAATTACTCTTTTGGTTTCAGTAACCGATTCTAATGCCGCCACAATCGTCTTGCAGTTAGCCTTTGCGTCAGCCATCGATAAATCAGGCTTTTTGCCATTTAATACACAATCACTAAAGTGCTTAATTTCTTCCACAAAATGATTCGCTATTGGTAATTTTTCTTGGTGTTGATCACCTGCGTCTGTCCACCAGTTAATCACGGGCGCATCATCTGGGTTTTGCCAGACGGTGTCGCATTTTACGCCGCCTAATGTGCCTATGATTTCATATTCTGATCGGCGTGCGTGTTCAAAGCTCATTTCAAAATGGGCATAGCGGCCATCGTCAAAGTCTAAAATGCCGCTTAAGCTGGTGTCTGCACCATGTTCATTGAGTTTTGCCATTGCGGTGACGGCAATCGGATCATTATCAAACCACATGCGTGCTGTGTGGATGGCATAAGGGCCAATATCCCACATCGCTCCGCCGCCGTGTGCCATATCGCGTGTTATTCGATACATACGTGCCGGTTTCATGGGGAATGCAAAGCTGGTTTTAACGGTGCGTACTTCACCTATTTTTCCTGAAGCGATCAAATCTCGGACAAACTGGTGTTGCGGATGAAAGCGATACATAAAGCCTTCCATTACCGTTACATTGTGTTTCTCAGCCGCGGCTGCAATAGCATCAATTTCTTCAACAACTAATGCCATTGGTTTTTCAATCAATACATGTTTGCCATTGGCGATGGCTTTAAGCGCCCATTCGGTATGCTCTTCATTTGCCATTGGCAAATAGATAGCGTCAATATCTGGGTGAGTTAATAATGCTTCGGGATCATCGAGTGTTAATACATTAGCTTGTTGTGGCGCATATTTCACTAACGTTTCTGCTGCCGCACCTGCACGGCGGCTGGCAATGGCGACCAATTTGGCATTTTCAGCCTCAACTATTGCTGGCAATAGCCGTTCATTAACACGCGCTGCGCCAAGAATTCCCCAGCGTAAAATAGTATTTGTCATTGTCCCAATCCCAATAATTTTATGAGTATCTGTGATCATTCAATTTGTAAATAAACGCTTCTGCTTAGCAGTGCTCTCCGCATAATCTAGACTCCGACTTAAAACATGCTGGAGTGACGGAGAAATGAACTTTACAAATTCAATCATTACAAGAATATTCATCATAACCATTTAGATCTTTAGATAAAACCATTAAATTGTTAATGTTTTTATCTGTCGCATTTTAGATTATGCTGTCAGTCACGCAATTAACAACAAAGGAACCATTATGACTATCGAAGTTGGACAACGTCTACCCGCAGGAAAATTAACCGAAGCCACTGAGTTTGACCCAGAAAATGGTTGCCCGATAAACCCACAAGCATTTGACCTAGCTGAAGCTACTAGCGGTAAGAAAATTGCAATTTTTGGTGTGCCCGGCGCGTTTACCCCGCTATGTTCAGCACAACATTTACCCGGCTATGTTGCACTTGCCGATCAAATTAAGGCCGCTGGTGCTGATGAAATTTGGTGTATGGCTGTTAATGATGTGTTTGTAATGGCCGAATGGGGAAAGGCTAACAATGCCGCTGGTAAAGTTAGGATGATGGCCGATGGCAGTGCTGAACTCACAAAAGCATTAGGCTTAGATCGCGATTTAACTGCCGGTGGCATGGGCATTCGCTGTTTTCGTTTTGGCATGATTGTCGATAACGGTGTGGTGACGTATCTTGGTGTTGAAGGTTCTGGTGAGTTTGGTGTTTCTAAAGCAGAGACTATTTTAGAGCAGCTTTAAAAGCGACTAGATCCCTGATAAAAGATCTCGGGGATGATGGCGTTGTTACACTGCGGTTGGCGGTATTGTTCTAGGAATGATTACGGGTATATACCCGTAATACTTCAAAATGCCGATTATTTCTTCACCGTTCATGGTGGCTTGTCGAACCATCTGCAAGCCTTGCTACCCTTCGACAAGCTCAGGGCGAACGGAGTTTATTTTCTAAAATCTACCGGAATAACGGAGGTGTAGCCGCTTAAGTGATCTGAGTAACCTGCTCATTTTCGCCAATTAAAATTGCGGTCGCTAATTGCTCAAAAATACCGTGTTCCACTACGCCGGGAACACTATTAAGCATATCATTCAAGCTCTGACTATCAATTGATGGATCAAAGGTCATATCTAAAACCAAACTGCCATGAGATGTAACGGCCAATCCATCACCATTTGGACGCAGCCCGCCTTTTCCACCCATTTTAATTAAACTGGCAAGCACCAATTCCCATGAAAAGGGGGCAACTTCAATCGGTATTGGATAATTCTGCCCGATACGTTCTACCAACTTTGAATTATCCACTAGCACTAGAAATTGATTGCTGGCATTAGCCAAAAGCTTTTCTCTTACTAAATCAGAACCTCGGCCTTTTAATAATGCCATGCTAGGACTCACTTCATCGGCACCATCCACATACACATCAATATGGCTAAGATGCTCCATTGAAACAATCTCAAGTCCCATATGTTGTGCTCTGTTTGAGCTGATTATTGAACTTGCTACTGTTTTTATCTTTAAGCCTTCAACACATCGTCTCGCCAACTCATTGATGAAATAATTTGCAGTTGAGCCAGTCCCTAGACCCACCACCATTCCGTCATGGATCATATTTACTGCCTCGTGAGCAACGCGCTGCTTGTCATTTAATGGCTGTGTCATTACGATATCTCCTTTATGCCTGTTGGCAAAACTGTATATACCCGTTATCATTTAATCTGCGGTTTTTTAGTGCGCATAATGGATGGGCTGGCAAGGCATAATAGTGATGTAATAGTATTCTATTGCTCACTATTATAACGTAGCTAGCGCATCCAGTATGAGTGCTATAAATCTGCAGATTAAATGGTCACGGGTATAGTCAGCATACCATGTACACATTAGACATCGCCAAGGTATCATTTATGACAAATCTAAATGAAATAATAAATAATATTGAAAATATAACAGGTCATAAGCTTAATGATTATCAACTAAAACCAGTAGGTGGTGGCAGTATTAATACCGCTTATCAGTTGAGCGCAAATAATTACCATTATTTTATCAAGCTAAATCAAGCACATCTTGTTGATATGTTTGAAGCCGAAGCACGTGGTTTAGAAGAAATGCGGGCATTAAAGTGTGTGCGTATTCCTGAAGTTATCTGTTTTGGTCAAGCTGATGGCCATAGTTATATCGTATTAGAATATATTGAGCTTGCCAGTTTGCGTGGTCAGGCGAGTCAATTATTAGGCACCCAACTTGCGCAGCTTCATCGTCATGTGCAACCTTTTTTTGGTTGGCATATTGAAAATACGATTGGAAGCACACCTCAGCACAATGACATAAACCACGATTGGATAAGCTTCTGGCAGCAACAACGTTTAGCACAACAGTTAAAATTTGCAGCTAAAAATGGCTTTGCTGGACGGCTACAAGACCATGGGCAACAGCTTATTGAAAAATTACCCCAGTTTTTTGATAATTATTCACCCGAACCTGCTTTATTACACGGTGATTTATGGAGTGGTAATGCCGCAGCTGATCCACAAGGTAATCCTGTCATCTTTGATCCCGCTTGTTATTATGGTGATCGTGAAGCAGATATTGCGATGACTGAACTATTTGGTGGCTTTGGTAATGATTTTTACTCTGCTTACCAAACAGAATATCCTCTCGATGTGGGTTATAAACTACGCAAAACCCTATATAACCTTTATCATATTATTAATCATCTAAATTTATTCGGTGGCGGCTATTTGAGCCAATCTGAAAATATGATCGATCAATTACTTGCTGAGATTAATTAACTATACCCATGTTACTTCAATCTGCATGATTCAGAGTGCTTGAGCCATTCCAATTCTAGGCGCATCTATGCTGCAATGGTTGTTTATCTCCATGGATGGAGTGTATGCAAAAAATGCAGGAGCAATTTTTTGTCCCTTGCAAATAGATGAAACGACGAAGTGGGATGGCTCAAGCGCTTCTTCGATGGGTTTAAAAATGCTTTATGCGGCGTTATTGATTTTGATAAGAGATATACCATTATCGGCAATCAAAGCCTTGCCTAAAATATTTTTAATCCCACTGAAACGTGCAGATTGAAGTATCATGGGTATATATGACCATGAACGAATTTAAAATTCATTTTTTCCGTGAACAAATCCCAGCATTTTCTTGCACACCTGGTTGTCATGATTGCTGTGGTCCTGTTACGGCTTCATCTGAAGAAGTTGCCCAATTACCGATTAAAAGTGAAGCAGAACATGCTATTGCATTAGCAGATTTAAGCTGTCCATACTTAGGTGAAAATGGCTGCGAAGTTTATGATGATCGCCCTCTTATCTGTCGATTATATGGAACAACCCCCAGCATGTTATGCCCTCATGGACAAAAACCAGAGCAGATGATTGATAGTAGAATCGAACAAAAAATACATGATTTTCACGCTCAAACACGCCAAGTATTATTGTAGTTTCTTAAGAAATATTCAGATAGATAAGCCGCCGAACTATACGTTATAATACCGCGCTTTTCCTCTATCTAGCAGTCGAGAACAACCTCCATGATTGAATTAACAACTCCTATGTTGGTATCCGCCATCATTCTTTTTATTACTTTTGCAGGTATTTTCACCGAAACATATCATGGTATCGAACGGGCAAAATTTGCTATGGCTGGTGCAGGTGCAATTATTATTGCGGGCCAAATATTAGGCTTTTACTCGCCTGAATTGGCATTACAAGCCATTGACTGGAATGTTGTATTCTTGCTAGCCATTATGATGATCATCATCTCCATCATGATCAGTACAGGGGGGTTCGACCATTTAGCTCAATATCTGGCTAAATTAGGTAGCAAATCACAATTCACCCTAATGGTGTTGTTGGGAACGGCCGTTACCGTTATCTCTTTATTGCTTGATAACGTGACTACAGTTATTATTTTCGGCCCCCTAATTATTATGATAGCCAGATCAATGGGCGTATCTCCCGTCCCTTATCTCCTTGCCGCAGCCTTGCTTTCAGATACCGGTGGTGTGGCTACTCTAGTCGGCGATCCACCTAACTTAATGATTGGTTCAGCGGCAGGAATCGACTTTAATACTTTTTTTATTCATATGAGCTTGCCAGTATTATTTGCATGGTTAGGTATTTTAGTTGCACTTAAATGGCTGTTCAAAAAAGAACTGGCGTCAAAGATTGAACATGAATTTGATCATGTAACTGAATATAAAAATAAAGCACTCTGGTATAAGTCACTTGGTGTAATGGCAATGATGGTGGGATTATTTATCATTCATCATCACATCGGATGGGCACCTTGGTTAGTGGCTGCGGCCGGTTTAACGTTACTTATTTTTCTATCAAAAGAAATTGAACTCGAACATGCCACCATGCATATTGAAACACCTTTGCTTATGTTCTTTATCTCGCTATTTATTGTAATTGGCGGTGTAGAACAAACAGGCTTGCTTGAGCTTATCGGTGAGCAATTTAAACCTCTCATTCTTGCCAACCCAATGCTCGCAGCACTTGCTTTGCTTTGGATTGCTGCAATATTTTCAGCATTAATCGATAATATTCCTTTTACCGCGGCCATGATCCCAGTATTGGCTGGCCTGCAACTACAAGGTATAAATGTAAGTGTGCTGTGGTGGGCGTTGGCGATGGGCGTTGGTATGGGAGGTAATGGATCTCATATAGGCTCGACAGCAAATGTATATATCGTTACTATTTCAGAACGCTTGGCTAGAGAGACGGGCAATCCGGACTATGCAATAACACCCGGACTTTGGTTGCGAAAAGGCTTACCTGCTATGCTAGTGACCTTAGTTTTATGTAGCATATTTATCTGGTTTGGCTACGATTTCTTATATGTAGAGCAGTTTTAAATTGATTGGAGCATTATGAAACAGATAAAAGTACTTTTCGTTTGCATGGGCAATATACAAACATTCTTTATGTGGCGGCTTTCAGTGGTTACTGTGTACCAATTCTGTGTACCAATCGATCTTGAAACGGGAAAATAACAAGCCATTGCAATAACGTATTTATTTTTCCTCCCGACTAATCTTCTAGGTAGAAAGAAAATTGAAAGCTTATCTTAACTTCTACGACTTAACTGCTCGATATCCCGCTCACTAGCACCTGCTTCTGCTAATAGGTCATTCCAATTTTCAAGTGCAGCACGTATTCGCTCTACCAGTATTTTTGCATCCACTTTATTTACGCCTAATGCCTTGACTGCTTTTTCAGCCTGGTCTAATTTAGGAAGAATTTCAGACCGAGCAAGCATTAGCTGATGATAGTTCCCTATTGATGGATCTGACACAATGTCATAAGCAGGTGATAATCGCCATCCTCGGCCGTCATTAAGTACTGAAAAGTTTCGCAGATGATCATCTACATTTTTCAACTCACTATTAATGAGAAGCTGACCTAATAATTGATAGCAGTCATCAACCGGTTTGTCACTGTGATACCTCAAGCAGCGAGCAATATCCTCATAGCTGCCTTGGTGTGGGTCTTCTTGTGTTTCCTTGTCTTTCAATAAACTATTTAACGTCAATGTGTAATATCGTCCACCATCAGAGCTTACATCAAACCGTTTAACCCTTAAACATTTTTGTCCAGCCAAGGTAGTTACTTCATGTTCAACCACATCTAATCCAGCCTGATAAGCAATCTCAAGTGCTGCCCACTCAGCGGCAACGATATCGATAGGATCATTTTTCAAGCTAAACTTATACAGCCATTCCACGCCACCATCATTAATAAGCAATTTTGGTCGGTAATCCCCCCATTTTTAATGGAGATCAGTAGTAGATATTTTTCTCTGTGTTAATTTTAATTTCTGAATTGGTGTAATACCACCAATTCCCATATTAGGTCGTTCGTTATTATAAGTCCACAACC
>JALSLH010000031.1 GCA_026988435.1 Methylophaga sp. | reverse complement strand
ATGCTATTAGCACAGTAAGTCGTTTATTAGATATGGGAGCAGAAGGGTTTTTACTCGCATCGTCATTACAAGCCGTAATGGCACAAAGACTTGTTCGTCGTTTATGTCCCGAATGTCGCAAACCTCACACTCTTGATGAGCAAGAACAACATTGGTTATCTCAATTACTCGGTTCACCTGAACAACTACCTGAGCTTCACCAAGCAATCGGTTGTCAACAGTGTAAAGACACTGGCTATAAAGGCCGCATCGGTGTTTATGAATTATTAACCATGACACCTAAATTAACCGATGCCTTGCAACAAGGCGACAATAGCTCTTTTGTTACGCTTGCAACGCAGCAACAGAAAAATAAAACATTAGCGAGCAATGCAGTTGAACTAGCAAAACAAGGCATTACCAGTTTAGATGAAATTATTCGTATTGCCGGTGATCTTGATATTAACGCACCTTTGAATACATCGGTAGACTAGAAAATGCCTGCATTTCAATACAAAGGTCGAAACTCACAAGGCGAATCAGTCGCGGGTGAACTAGAAGCAAATTCAAGCAATGATGCTGCTAGCCATTTGATTAATATTGGCATCACCCCTATTGATATTACGGTCCCCGAGCCTAAACAAGCTAATCCGCTCGAGAAACTTCAAGATCTGCTTGATAACCCCATACCCGATACAAATGAGTTAATCATGTTTAGCCGCCAAATGGCAACGTTACTTAAAGCCGGAATTTCCATTTTACCTACGCTAAAGGGCTTACAAACACATATGACGCATAAGGGCATGAAAAATGCCGTGGGTGAAATTGCAACGGATCTTGAAGCTGGGCGCTCATTAGCAGGCAGCATGCAAAAACACCCTCAAATCTTCTCAAATTTATTTATCAGCATGATGAGTGTAGGTGAAAATACGGGGCAACTTGATATCGCCTTTCAGCATATCTATAAATATTTAGAAATTGATAAAGAAACCAAAGATCGTGTTAAAGAAGCCCTGCGCTACCCCACTTTTGTAATGATTGCCATGGCGATTGCTGTAGGCATTATTAATCTTATGGTGATCCCCCAATTTGCAAAAGTATTTGAATCTTTTGGCAGTGAATTACCTTGGGCAACCAAAATATTGATGGCAACATCACAATTTACCGTTAATTATTGGCAATATATCATGGTCGGCTTAGTGATTGCCTTTATGACAATTAAAGCCTACATCAAGACCGATGAAGGAAAATACATCTGGGATCGTCAAAAACTACGATTACCTCTCGTCGGCAATATTGTTAATCGTGCTACGCTGGCACGGTTTTCACGTGCATTTTCGATGGCTTTTCGTGCCGGTGTTCCTATCACCCAAACCTTAGTTATTGTGAGTCGCGCTGTTGATAACAGCTATATTGAAAAAAGAATTTTAGATATGCGCGATGGCTTAGAACACGGTGAATCCCTTACTCAGACTGCAGTTGCGAGTAATTTATTTACCCCTTTAGTGCTGCAAATGATAAATGTAGGTGAAGAAACTGGCGCGGTGGACGATATGTTAGATGAAGTCGCAAATTTTTATGAACGCGAAGTCGAATTTGATACAAAAAAATTGAGTAGTGCCATTGAGCCGATCATGATAACCGTAATCGGAATAATGGTATTAATTCTGGCCCTAGGAGTGTTCTTGCCAATGTGGGATTTAAGCAGTGCCGCTATGGGGCGTTAGATAAGATAGGTGAATAAAGGATAGAATAATGAAAAAACAACAAGGTTTTACGTTAATCGAATTAGTAATGGTCATTGTAATTTTAGGTATTTTGTCTGCAACAGCATTACCAAAGTTCGTTAGCCTACAAAAAGATGCCAAGATTGCTAGTCTAAAAGGGATGAAAGCATCGTTGCAAACTGCCGCTCAAATTGGTCATGCGAAGGCTCAGATTAACAGTGTGAATCCAGCAATTGCCGTTTGGGTTGATATGAATAATAATGGTACTAACAGTGAAGCTGATGGCGATATTGTCGTAAAATTTATGTATCCAGAAGCGTCTACAAGAGGTCTTGCAAATTTATTAGAACTAGATGGTTTTACACAGGTAAATGGTGAGTTTAGACTTAATGGACTTGATGGCTGTGAAGTTGTTTATGCTCATCCAACGGCACAAGGTGGCTCACCAACATATACCATTACTGATACAGCCTGCTAACTAGATAATTATTGGCTAATTTGGAGCCAAGCCATAGAAGAATTAAGTCAGGATTATCTTAATATGTTACCGCGCTCTTACCATCAGTTAGGGTTTACGCTAATCGAGCTGATCTTAGTGATTGTTTTACTTGGCATTGTCTCTGCTGTCGCTTTGCCACGTTTTATAGGTAGTTCAGGCTTTGACGAGCGGGTTTTATTTGATGACACTTTAAACGCTGTACGTTATACCCAAAAAGTAGCCATTGCTACAGGCTGTAATACTCGTTTTTCCATAAGTGCTAATAGCTACACTGTACTTCGAGATGACAGCTGTGATAGTGGTGATTTTTCCTCTGGCTTGACTGTGAACCACCCTGCGAATGGAGAAAGTAGTTACACAGGAAAACAAGATAATGTTAGCCTCACAGCGACACAAGCTAACACGACATTTGATGCCTTAGGGCGAGCTGATAACGACAATACTATTTCTGTTGGCTTTCGCCGAATTTCAATCATCGCAGCTACGGGTTTTAGCTATGACAGTACGCCATAATCAAGGGGTCAGCCAGCTTGATTTGGCAAGCCCCTCAATAAAAATCAAGCTGGCTGCCCCCTTGATTGACCCCTTGATTCAAAAGGGTGCGACATTAATTGAGCTGATTATCACTATCGTGATTATTAGCATTGCACTTTCGGGAATCATGAGTGTAGTGAATATCACCACTAAACATAGTGTCGACCCCATTATTCAGCATCAAGCCATTGCTATCGCAGAATCGTATCTTGAAGAAATAGTCTTATTACCGATCACGGATCCAAATGGCTCTAACGCAGGGGAAATACGTGCGACATTTGACAATATTGATGACTATAACGGCCTAACAAATTTGGGAGTCACGGATCAAAGTGGTAACGCAATTACTGGGCTTGAAAATTACACTGTTTCTGTAGTAATCGCCGACAAAGTCATTTCAAATATTACGATGAAAGCGATCACTGTTTCGGTTTCTTTACCCAGTGTCACGACCATTAATTTAGTCGGCTACAGAGCTAGTTATTAATAATGGAAGTAACAACAAAACAACAAGGTTTCACCTTAATTGAGTTAATTATTACCATTGTGCTTAGTGGTATTATTGCTGCCATCACATCATCGATATTAACTCAGCCTATTAATGCTTATATTGATTCCTCACGTAGAGCTACACTCACTGATTCAGCCGAATCAGCACTGCGACGTATGCAACGAGATATTCGCAGTGCCCTGCCCAATAGTATTCGTATTTCACCCGATGGCAAAACACTAGAATTACTACACACGATTAACGGCGGTCGATATCGTGCACGATTAGCAAGTGATGGTAGCGGTGATATTCTTGATTTCAGCAAAGCCGATACTGGCTTTGATATTTTGGGTGATTTGCAACACTTTACAGATATTACCCTCGGAACAGATAAGATAGTTATCTATCCTCTCAATAGTTCTGGCAATAATGCCTATGCGGGTGATAATACAGTGACAATAGGAGCAAGCTCCACTGTGAGTCATGCCAGTTTTTCTGCTTTTCAATTTCCTTTAAAATCCCCTGCTCAACGCTTTTTTATTATTGATACCCCGATTAGTTATCATTGTGATACAACAGCCTCAGCAACAAAAGATAAAGTGTTAATCCGTTATGATAGTTATGCTATTCAAGTAAATCAGCCGATACCGCCCGCTTCAGGCGCTGCAATTCAATCGAATTACATTGCAGATTGTCTGTTTAGTTATACTGCCGGTTCAAGCTCACGTTCGGGCTTAATCACATTAGAACTGAAACTAGCAGATGAATCTGGCGAATCTATCAAACTGGTGCATCAAGTGCATGTGAATAATCAGCCATGAACAATCAAAAAGGCATCACACTTATCGGCGCAATCTTTGTCTTGATTATTGTCTCATTGCTGGGCACCTACTTAGTTAAGATCTACAGTGTTCAGCAAAAAACCAGTATCTTAGCACTGCAAACCGCCCGCGCTTATCAAACCGCTAATGCCGGTATTGAATGGGGTATTGCCAGTGTCGTTAATAATGGTAGCTGTGTTGCCAGCACAACACTCACCCCTAATCTCAGTAATTTTTCCGTCACCGTTACTTGCCAACAGCTTGGCAGTTATTCTGAAAATATAAACACTAAAAACGTCTATTTGATCACGGCAAAAAGCCAATTTAGTAGCTATGGTAGTTCTGATTACATTTCTCGCAATATGCAAACCACTATTCATGATTAAGTTTCCCACTACAAAATTATTATTCTTGATGCTAACACTAAGCATGAACAGTGCCTCATTAGCAATAGAAAATGTAACGGAATCACCCAAAGGAATTATAACTGGGCCCGGTTCTTACCTTCTTGATAATATAAACGATGGTGTATTAAGCAATACATGGCGAATGTATATCAATAAAAAAAATACTTTCGAATTTACTTATGACGGTAACCTTACTGGTATAACGGGTGAAGATGGTGATGTACAAGATCTGTATCAAATAAGCTCCGTTTCACTCTATTCCCCTAACTCTGGTCGCGCAGTTAAAACATTCCTACTTGAATCTCAAAGTAATAATGGTCCGTGGCAACGGCTTTACTCAGATCAAGCCGTATCTACAAGCTATAATTTTGCTACCCAGGCTGCGGGAGGCCACCTTGCTATTGCCCCAACATTCGTTAATGTCTATGATCCATATCGAGTGAATGATGGCAGTATTCACACCGCATGGAAGAGCCGTTCATCTTCTCATCATAATATTTTCGAATTTACCTTTGATCCTAATTTAAATGGCACACCTAGTGAAGCTGCTGATCAGTTTACCCTAGATTCGCTCTCATTAGTTTCATCTAATAATAGTCTAGCTCTACAAACATTTGGGCTTGAAGCCCAAAGCAATAGTGGAGCATGGCAACGACTTTTTTCTGATCAAGCCCCTGCTAATCCTTATAATTTTGCTCAACGTCTTGCTGGTGGCAGTCTTGCGGTCTCACCATCACATTTAGGCATCTATACTCCAAGTCGCATCCATGATAGTTCAGCTGTAATGGCATGGTTAAGTCAAAATGGTGCCCACCATAATATTTTTGAGTTTAGCTTTGATCCTAATTTAAATGGTACTCCCAGTGAAGTTGCAGATCAGTTTACCCTTGATTCTATCGCATTAGTTTCATCAAATAATAATCAAGCTCTACAGACATTTGGGCTTGAAGCTCAAAGCAATAATGGATCATGGCAACGACTTTTTTCTGATCAAGCCCCAGCTAACCCTTATAATTTTGCTCAGCGTCTTGCAGGGGGGAGTCTTGTCGTATCACCATCTCATGCTGGTAACAATATTCCAAGTCGCATCCATGATAGTTCGACTGTAATGGCATGGTTAAGTCAGAATGGTGCCCACCATAATATTTTTGAGTTTAGCTTTGATCCTAATTTAAATGGTACTCCCAGTGAAGCTGCAGATCAGTTTACCCTTGATTCTATCGCATTAGTTTCATCAAATAATAATCAAGCCCTACAAACATTTGGACTTGAAGCTCAAAACAACAATGGAACATGGCAACGACTTTTTTCTGATCAGGCCCCAGCTAACCCTTATAATTTTGCTCAGCGTCTTGCAGGGGGGAGTCTTGTCGTATCACCATCTCATGCTGGTAACAATATTCCAAGTCGCATCCATGATAGTTCAGCTGCAACGTCATGGCTAAGTCTAGGGGGCAATCATCATAATATATTTGAATTTACCTTTGATCCTAATTTAAATGGTACTCCCAGTGAAGCTGCAGATCAGTTTACCCTTGATTCTATCACCATAATTACATCCAATAATAATGAAGCGCTTAAAGACTTTGAGATCACCGTTGAAACAACAACAGGTTGGCAAGCAAGCATTCCTCTAACAGCAGCAATTAGCGCAAATGAGCAAGTATTCTCTATTGGGCCTTTTAACAATGTAATACGTGTTCGCTTAACAACACTTAATAATTATGGCAATGGATATATGCGTATTCATGAACTGGGAGTACGTGGTGTATGGACAGGCGCTAACCCGGTATTTACAGGCAATCAATCGGGTACTGAACAACTCTATGATTTAACGGGAGTGGCAGCCAATAATGATGGGCGTAGAGACAATATTACGCGAGTTCGACTTGAAACGATGTCTAATTTTGGTAATGGATATTTGCGCATTAATGAACTAGGGTTACGTGGTGTATGGGCGGGCGCTAATCCTATATTTACTGGCGATCAATCGGGGATTGAACAACTTTATGACTTAACCGGAGTGGTAGCCAATAATGACGGACGTAGAGACAATGTTACGCGAGTTCGACTTGAAACGATGTCTAATTTTGGTAATGGATATTTGCGCATTAATGAACTAGGGTTGCGTGGTGTATGGACAGGCGCCAATCCTATATTTACTGGCGATCAATCGGGGATTGAACAACTTTATGACTTAACCGGAGTGGTAGCCAATAATGACGGACGTAGAGACAATATTACGCGAATTCGGCTTGAAACGACGGCTAATTATGGCCATGGATATATGCAAATCCATGAACTTGGAATACATGGTGTCTGGGGAGGGGCTAACCCTATATTTACTGCAGCCCAAGTTTCAGGCGAACAATCTTTTTCTCTTGCCATATCGGCTAATAATGATGGCCGTAGAGATAATATCACTCGACTTAGACTGCAAACTATTGATAATTTCAATGATTCTAGCTATATGGACATTAAAGAGTTTCAAGCTTTTGGTATTATTAACCAACCACTAACAGGTGGGTTTAATGCTTTCGATACTGCTACAGCCGCAGCGGCTATCACAGGTTCGTTACAAACTCGAGTGGCCAATAATGCCGCGATTAGCTTTGATGTTATAGCACTTAATACCGACAAGTCTGCCGTAGACGCTAGCTTTTCAAAAGATGTAAAAGTTGAGTTGCTCGCTAATATGACTAGTGTCGCACTCAATGCTGATAATTGCCCTATCACGTCAACTGTTATAGCAAGTTTGCCTGTTGCAGCTATTAGCAACGGGCGCTCAACCGTCACAATGCCTGTAGCAAATAACGTTTGGAAAGAAGTTGCTGTGCGAATTAGTTATCAACCGCCTGCTGGTGCTCTTATTGTCACTTGTGCTGGCGATAAATTTTCAATTCGACCTGCTGCATTTACACTTGTAGCCCAGCATGGTGACTGGGAAACGGCTGGGAATAGTCAAGCAATCAATGCTTCAACAACTAACGCTAACCCAACACATAAGGCGGGACGACCTTTTTCATTATTATTAAAAGCAGTTGATTCAGCTGGTTCAACTATGAACAATTATGATGATGTACCGATCTTAACGAATGGTTATCCTGCATTAGTTACCCCAGCCGGTGGCCTATTAGGAGACTTTAACTTAGGCACACTGACAAATTCGAATGGGGTAATTAGTAGTGATACCGCCCATTATTCTGAAGTAGGGGCTATTTCATTAAAAATGAGTGATGAAGGCTTTGCCGGGATTGATGCGGCAGATGGAACTTCACTATTAAACCGTACTATTTCTTCAGCAGAAATAACCATCGGTCGGTTCATTCCCGATCATTTCAAAGCGACTACTGTTAATAATGGCTCATTTGATAATGCCTGTAATAGTTTCACCTACGCTGGGCAACCCTTTAGCTACCTGACTGTACCAGAATTAAAGATAACGGCTTATAACTCCTCCTCAACTATTACACAAAACTATACGGGCAATTTCGCTAAATTAACACCGTCTGACTTTTCAGTCACTACACCTACAAGTGATGCTGTAGTATTACAAGCCAATAACATTGATCTTATTAGCTTAAATTGGAACCCCGCCGCACCGTCATTAAACGATAATAATGATGGTAGCCTAAACTTTGTTTTTGGCGCTGATTCATACAACCATTTTCATGATGCTAATAGCTTAGTCGCACCTTATACTAATACTGTTCATCTTAGTTTCACGGCTATTACCGACAGTGATGGCGTGACAACGCAGATTCTCCCCCATATTATGCAAGCTTCTGGGGGCTCAGTACGGTTTGGCCAAGTTGCTATCAGCAATGCACATGGTAGTGAATTAGCGCCTCTATCGGTAAACATCAATACGGAATATTTTAATGGCTTTGACTGGACAGATAATATGGCCGATCAATGCACAACACTCGCATTGGCTAGTCAGCTTCAAATATCAAATCCAGAAACTGGTGGCGGTGGTTGGCTATCAGGTAATGCGGCCATGACTATTGCTAATGGAACAACAAGCGGTACATTAAGCAACAATAACCCTCTGGCAAATGGCAGTGCAATATTATCGCTCTCAGCGCCGGGGGAAGATAATCAGGGTTACGTTAATATAAGAAGCCAAATAGCAGGCTCTTATAGCTGGTTATTAGGTGATTACAATGGTAATGGCATCTATGATGATGAAGCTTCTGCACGTGCCAGCTTTGGTTTATTCAAAGGCAGTGACACCATAATTTTCAGGCGTGAGATTTATTAGTTGTTTGATTCCAACAAAGTAACTATCGATTCACGTAATGCCAATACAGCCTGATTTTTCCCTGAAAAACCTAAGTCTTTAGCAATTTCTAGCCATGATTGATGTTGCAATAGTGATTTCACGCATAGCGCTTGTTGCTGCGGGCTTAACTCTGAAAATTCTGTAGTTGCCACCTGTTGGCTCAGCCACCGCCATAATGCAACTTGGCTAAATTCATAACCTCGCTGATGGTAAGCAAAGGCCTCAATTTCTCGCTTATCTTCTGTGGAAGAATATTCATTCTGTGCGTCTAATAACTGAGATATTTTAACGACATAAGCCGCTGATAATTGCTTAAACTGGTTGTGTAGCAAGTGAAACCACTGTTGTTGAAAACGGTATTTGGCAGCGTTCATAACTATAGCCCCCTGTTCAGAAACCGCCTGCAACATCATAAGTGCATGACTGCCACTCACATCGTCACGATGAACACCTAATTTTACAAGTTCAAAGGCTGATTTAGCCCAGAAATCAATTAACTCATCATCCATAGCAAAGCTAGTTCCAATCACATCAATCGCTTTTAGCTGTGCCTGCTTCAGGCTGTAATCTAACAATGCTTGACCAATATTTCGCTGTTGGATAGCGGGGTGAACAGCAATCCGCACTACACGCTGATATTTTAATAAACCTGCACTCTCGACGCCGGCATGAGCTAACAGTGATTGAGGTAATAAATGCCCTTTTACACGTCGCTTACCTTCATATATGGCTTGTGAAAGTTCATCGCCCAATTCGCCTTCATTGACCAACCAAACACTAGCCACAATATGTCCTCGATAACGAGCAACGATAAGCGTTATATCTTCACGGTCTAGCAACATCTTTAAATCAGATGGCCGAGTTCGATAATGTGCCAGCACCATCAAGCCAAATAGTTCGATTAGACTTTGTTCATCATCGAGTAACTGACGGCAATCAATTTGTTCAATCTGACAATCATTCAATTCAGCATCGTTAATGAATTCATCGCTGACGGGCGAAGCATTCATTAATAGCGATTGAAAACTAAAGTCCTCCAACATATCATCGTCAGCCCAACGAATAGGGGTTTCCATTCTATAACTACGCCAATCCGGTGTTTTTTGGTCAAGAATATTTTGAAAACGAATAGCAAAGCCTCGCCCAGTGCCTTCATAGCCATGTAAGGTCGTTGAAAAAACGACGCGAGCATATTTTTGTAATAATTCTTCTAAAATGGATGCAGGAATAGCAGCCGCCTCATCCACCATTAACAAATCGGCTTTGAGATCAGATTCAATTAATGCATCAGGAGCAATAAAGCGTATTTCAGCATTATTTAGTGTAATTAAACCTGTAGCGTATTCAGCATCAGGTAATAATCGACAAGCATGATCAAATACCGTTTTAGCAACAGCCAAACTAGGTGCTGTAACTAAAATAGTCTGTTTACCTTCATTTAATAACTGGCCAGCAGCAATACCTAGTGATGCTGACTTTCCTCGACCTCTATCTGCTGATAAAACAAGCGGGCGACGACGATGGCCATGCACCACTTTGTTGATTGCCTCAACAGCCTTTCGTTGATCATCAGTCAAATAAGTTTCATTTAATTGTGGCTGAGCTTCTGCTATTGAAAGTTGTGGTAATTCTTGTCCTTTTTGAACAATATTAAAGTTAGAATGCTGCTCTGAAAACACTGCTGAAATACGTTTGAATCGCTGTAACCACACACTTGTATCATCGGCACTTAACCACAAGATTAGCACTCCACCCTGCTTTATAGTGCCCATCATGGCACCTAAACTATCGGGGTTTAATTCTGTCGTCGCATCGAATATAACAACATCAAACTCTTTACCTAATTGCTGCTTTGCTTGTTTTTGGGAAAGGCTTAAAAAGTCATTATCAGTATAATTAGATAGCGAAATAATAGTATTATCATCAAAGTCTGCCAGCAGGGATTTTGATGAATCCAAACACCACTCAAGATTGCCCTGCAGAATTACACATTGCCGATGAGTCATTATTTTCCTCAAGAACGAGAAGCCACAAATCAAAATAAAATGCTGTCATTCCGGTAGGCTTGTTAGCCGGAATCTGTGCCGCACCTAAAATAATTACCATAGATTCTCACTTGTTCTAAGTGTGAATCCATTGTTCTGCATATAGATTCCGGCTAAAAGACTACCGGAATGACGATATTCGTTTGTTTCGTTTAATAATGCGGTGGTAACTCATGTTGTGAGCCTGATTCTTGACTCGCAGTCTGCATGGTATTAACCTGCACTTTCATTGTTTCAAGCGCTAATTCTAAATTAGTTATTTGCTGTTGTTGCTCCGTTACAACTTGATTGAGCTGCTCTAATAAATCTTCTTGAAAAGCGAGTTTCATTTGCAAATCATCTATCGCATTTTGCATAAGCCAACCTCCTTAATCATCATACGATAAAGCAGGTGAAAGCCAACGCTCGGCCACATCCATTGTCCAGCCTTTTCGCTCGGCATAATCTTCCACTTGGTCTTTATCAATTTTACCCAAACCGAAATAACGTGATTCAGGGTGTGCATAATAAAAACCACTCACCGCCGCAGTCGGTAACATCGCAAAGCTTTCAGTTATGGTGATACCGGCATTTTTTTCAGGCTCTAATAAATCCCATAATAATGCTTTTTCGGTGTGATCAGGACACGCCGGATATCCTGGTGCAGGGCGAATCCCTTGATATTTTTCATCAATCAAGTCTTCATTAGCTAAAGATTCATCAGGCACATAAGCCCACAAATCTTTACGTACCAATTCATGAAGACGCTCGGCAAAGGCTTCTGCTAGACGATCAGCTAATGCTTTAATCATAATGCTTTGATAATCATCATGGTCATCTTCAAAGCGATCGACATGTTCTTCAATACCGATACCTGCTGTTACCGCAAAACCACCGATATAATCTTTTACGCCACTCTCTTTAGGTGCTATAAAATCAGCTAATGCGGCATTAGGCCTACCCGGGGGGCGCTCACCTTGTTGACGCAAGCTATGTAAGGTCATTAATACTTCGCTACGAGATTCATCGGTATAGACTTCAGTATCATCATCATTCACCGTATTTGCAGGGAAGAAACCATAAACCGCACGTGCTGTTAACCATTTTTCATCAACAATTTTAGTCAACATTGTTTTGGCATCATTAAATAAATGTGTGGCATGTTCACCGACAATTTCATCTTCAAGAATACGTGGGTATTTGCCCGCCAACTCCCATGCTTGGAAAAACGGTGTCCAATCAATACGCTCAACTAATTCCTCTAGTGGATAATCATCAAAAGTATGGACACCTAGTTTATTTGGCACCGTTGGGCTATATTTTGTCCAATCAATTTTTGTCTTATTCGCTCGTGCATCAGCGATGCTGAGTTGACGTCGTGTACTCTTTCGCCCTTTGTGACGGGCACGTTTCGTCTCATAATCTTGTTTGATATTGGCAATAAAATCATCACGTGTTTCTGGCGTAATTAAGTTTTGAGCCACACCCACGGCACGTGAAGCATCTTTCACATAAATACTGGCACCATGATAATTTTGATCAATTTTTACCGCAGTATGAATCAATGATGTCGTTGCGCCACCAATCATCACTGGCGTTTCAAAGCCTAAACGTTCCATTTCTTTAGCCACATGCACCATTTCATCAAGCGACGGCGTAATCAAACCAGATAAGCCGATAATATCGACATTTTCTTCTTTAGCTTTCGCCAGAATATCAGCACACGACACCATTACACCCATGTCGATAATTTCAAAATTATTACATTGCAACACCACGCCCACAATGTTTTTACCTATATCGTGCACATCGCCTTTAACCGTCGCCATCAAAATTTTGCCGTTACTACTAGATGTATCGCCTTCTTCTTTTTCATCTTCAATAAAGGGCATTAAATATGCCACTGCTTTCTTCATTACACGAGCAGATTTAACCACTTGTGGTAAAAACATTTTACCGGCACCAAACAAATCACCAACGACATTCATACCATCCATCAATGCGCCTTCAATAACGTGAATAGGTCGCTCGGCATTTTGACGGCAAAGTTCGGTATCTTCTTCAATAAAGTCGGTAATTCCTTTAACAAGGGCATGTTCTAAGCGTTTTTCAACTTGCCATGAACGCCATTCAAGGTCTTCTTTAACTTCAACTTTTTTGCCATCACCACGATATTTTTCGGCAATATCTAATAAGCGTTCTGTGCCATCATCACGGCGGTTAAGCACCACATCTTCAACACGTTCACGTAGCTCTTCGGGTAAGTCATCATAAATCGCTAATTGCCCTGCATTAACGATCCCCATATCCATACCTGCTTGAATGGCATGATATAAAAAGACCGCATGAATTGCTTCTCGCAGTGGGTTATTACCTCGAAATGAGAACGACACATTACTGACACCACCACTGACCATGGCGTGCGGTAATGCAGTTTTAATATCACGTACTGCTTCAATGAAATCTACTGCATAATTATTATGTTCATCAATCCCCGTTGCGATCGCAAAAATATTGGGGTCAAAAATAATATCTTCGGGTGGGAAACCTACCACTTGGGTTAATAATTCATAAGACCGCGTACAAATCTCGCGTTTACGCTTGCGGGTATCCGCCTGCCCTTGTTCGTCAAATGCCATCACGATAACGGCCGCCCCATAACGGCGAACCAATTTGGCTTGTGCGATGAATTTATCTTCGCCCTCTTTCATACTGATCGAGTTGACGATGCCTTTACCTTGAATGCATTTTAAGCCCGCCTCAATCACTTCCCATTTAGATGAATCAATCATGATCGGCACACGGCTGATATCAGGTTCAGATGCAATCAAGTTCAAAAAAGTAACCATGACCTCTTTCGAGTCCAACATACCTTCATCCATATTGATATCAATAATGGGGGCACCGTTTTCAACTTGTTGACGAGCTACGCTTAGTGCTTCGTCATAATTTTCTTCTTTAATTAAACGTGCAAAACGTGCTGAGCCTGTTACGTTAGTGCGTTCACCCACATTAACGTATAAGCTTTCTGGCGTAATGGTGAATGGTTCAAGACCACTCAAGTTACAGTAATGTTTATTTTCAACCGGCACGCGAGGTTTAATACCTTCAACGGCTTCGGCAATCGCTTTAATATGAGCCGGTGAAGTACCACAGCAACCGCCGACAATATTCAAAAAGCCAGATTCAGCCCACTCTTTCATTTGCGCCGCCATTACCTCTGGCGATTCATCGTATTCACCAAATTCATTAGGCAAACCCGCATTAGCATGGGCACTGATATAACTGGTCACAATGCCTGATAAAGCCTCAATATATTGCCGTAATTGATCGGCACCTAAAGCACAATTGAGCCCCATACTGATCGGTTGAGAATGTGCTAACGAATTCCAAAAAGCTTCAGCTGTTTGCCCCGATAATGTACGACCACTGGCATCGGTAATCGTGCCCGAAATCATAATGGGTAGATGAACATCATGCTCATCAAAATAGCTTTCAATGGCAAATAAAGCCGCTTTAGCATTGAGCGTATCAAATACCGTTTCAACTAATAATAAATCAGCACCGCCATCGACTAAACCAGCGATAGATTCAAGATACGATTCGACTAATTCATCGTAACTCACATTACGAAAACCGGGGTTATTCACATCGGGTGAAATACTTGCCGTTCGATTCGTTGGGCCTAACACACCTGCTACAAAACGCGGTTTATTCGGTTCTTTAGCTGTAAACTCATCAGCTACAGCACGTGCTAACTGAGCTGATTCTTTGTTTAACTCATAAACAAGATCTTCCATCTCATAATCAGCCATGGCAATGGATGTACCATTAAAGGTATTGGTTTCAACAATATCCGCACCTGCTTCAAAATAAGCCCGATGGATATCGCTGATAATTTTAGGCTGCGTTAATGATAAAAGATCATTATTACCTTTTACATCACAACCATGATCAGCAAAGCGTTCGCCACGATAATCTGCTTCTTCAAGTTGATAACTTTGAATCATCGTACCCATAGCACCATCTAAGATAAGGATACGTTGTTCTAGAAGATGTTTAATATCATGTATTGCGGTGGTCAAAATTAGAAATCCAAATAGTCAATGAGGATCCGATATTATACCAGACTAATATGTCTATTTTTAGCGCGAAAAATATAACTTTTTACACTTTATTGTTGTCGTTATTTAGCTCATAATCAAATTGTTCTTTTTTGGAGATAACGATGATTAAACGTACTGTTAACGGCAAACGCTTATTTGTTTTAGATACTAATGTGCTTATGCATGATCCGACCGCTATTTATCGTTTTGATGAACATGATATTTTCTTACCCATGGTCGTTCTGGAAGAGCTAGATGCAGGTAAAAAAGGTCTATCGGAAGTTTCTCGCAATGTGCGCCAGGTGAGTCGTTCTCTTGATGAGTTAATGTTGCATGCTGGAGGTGATCCAGAGATTATGCACACAGGAATTCCCTTACCTAGCCCACAAAATAATGAAAATGATTCACCTTTAAGTGGCCATTTGTTATTCCAAACTGACTTAATCGCCCATAATCTACCTAAGGAATTACCAGGTTCAAAGGCCGATAATGAAATACTAGGCATCGCAATGAGCCTACAAGAATCAAAGCCAGATACAACCGTTACTCTAGTTTCAAAAGATATTAACTTACGGATCAAAGCTAATGTTCTTGGTATTCATGCTGAAGATTACTACAACGATAAAGTCCTTGACGATGTTGACTTGCTTTATTTGGGAGCATCTGGATTAGATGGTGATTTCTGGAACAAACTTAATCATTTTGAATCTTGGATGGAAGATGGCCGTAGCCTTTATAAAATCGAGGGGGATATTGTGCAAGATTGGTATCCTAATCAGCTTATCTACTCAGAACATGAGGACAATGCAATAGAAGCCATTGTAAAAAGCAAACAGGCCGATATTGCCACCATCGAAATAGTGCATGATTACCGCAAAGCACCTCACGCCATTTGGGGAATTACGGCTCGTAATCGTGAGCAAAATTTTGCTTTAAATTTATTAATGGATCCTGAAATTGATTTTGTCAGTTTATTAGGTCAGGCTGGCACGGGAAAGACATTATTAACCTTAGCAGCGGCCCTTAGTCAAACGATTGAACAAAAACGCTATACTGAAATAATTATGACACGTGTCACAGTACCTGTAGGTGAAGATATTGGTTTTTTACCCGGCACTGAAGAAGAAAAGATGACACCTTGGATGGGTGCACTGATGGATAACCTAGAAGTACTTAATAAAATGGATGGTACTGACTGGGAGCGAAAGGCAACCAATGATTTATTACAAAGCCGCATCAAAATCCGTTCACTTAACTTTATGCGTGGTCGAACCTTTCTTAACCGTTTTTTGATCATTGATGAAGCCCAAAACCTAACTTCCAAACAAATGAAAACACTTATCACTCGTTCAGGCCCGGGCACCAAAGTTGTTTGCCTCGGCAATATCGCCCAGATTGACACCCCTTATTTGAGTGAAACCACATCAGGTTTAACATATGTCGTAGATCGATTTAAGCACTGGCAACACAGCGGTCATATCACTTTATTACGTGGTGAACGTTCCCGTTTAGCAGATTTTGCCTCAGAAAACTTATAAAAACGTGATGTCCCTACACATTTTATGCAATGTGAGACCAGAAAATGTATTAATCTGGCATACTATTGGCTAGCAAACATTGGATAATCCAAAAAATATTTAGAGGTTCGTTTATGGAAAATATGCCAGAGTTTAATAGTGATCGACGCGAGTTTTTTCGCATTAATGACACCGTTTTTGTTGAAATATCTGCGATTGATGGTAAAGAGCTAGAACACCGCGTAACGGCGATCAGTAATCCTATTCCTACTGATACAAATTTAGCACAACAACAATTCAATGAATTAACAACTTCTCTTACTCATATAATTGACCAAATTAGTCAATCTGATCGTGAAACAGCACGCGCACTACGTTTGTTAGATGAAAAGGTCAATCTTATTGCTAGCACGGTTCAACATCAACAAAATGTAGCTGATCACTTAGATACCACTGATGTCAACCTTAGTGGTGGCGGAATCGCATTTCTCTCAGCAGATAAATATGCAAATAGAAGCCCCGTTGAAATACGTATTGAGCTAAGCCATTCAGGTAATTTTATCACCGCCATCGCCAATGTAATTGCATGTGATAAGTTAAGTGATACACCTGAAGAAACACCCTACTACTTGAGGCTGGCCTTTAGTCATATGAGTGAACATGATCGTAACTTATTGGTGAAACACACTCTATCTCGCCAAGCTCAGGCACTGCGTATCGCTCAAAAATAACTCTATCTTTGTCACTCCCGCATGTTTTAAGCGGGAGTCTATACCCGTGACACTTCTATTTTAGTGGATATCAAGGCAGATTTACGTAGCAATAGCGAGCTATTGGAAGTCAATCTAACGTGGAGATCCGCTAAATATAGATGTGTTGGATGCCTGTGCTTATCCAGAGTTCAGGTTATTTAGTAAACGCATAATACATTACCGGAATAACCAATAGCGTCAGAACTGTTGACACTAAAATACCAAACAATAAAGCTACCGCTAAACCATTAAATATAGGGTCATCTAAAATAAACAAGGCGCCCAGCATGGCTGCTACGGCAGTCAATATAATCGGTTTTGCACGTACCGATGCAGCACGAATAACAGCTTCTTCTAACTTCATTCCAGAGGCGAGTGCTTGATTGATAAAATCCACCAGCAAAATTGAATTTCGCACAATAATGCCTGCCATGGCGATCATGCCGATCATTGAGGTTGCTGTAAATTGCGCACCTAATAAGGCATGCCCCGGCATGACTCCAATAATCGTTAAGGGGATCGGTGCCATAATCACTAAGGGGATAAAATAAGAGCGGAATTGCGCCACAATTAACAAATAAATCAGAATGATGCCGACAGCATAAGCTAAGCCCATATCACGGAAAGTTTCATAGGTGACTTGCCATTCGCCGTCCCATTTAATGCTGTCATTTACCGGTAAAATAGGTGCGTTAATAAAAAATTGTTCTATGGATGTTTCTTTATTTAAACGACCGAATATATCAAACATGCCATAAAGCGGGCTATCAAGATCACCGGCCATATCTGCCGTGACAAAAGC
>JALSLH010000030.1 GCA_026988435.1 Methylophaga sp. | reverse complement strand
CTGTTGAGCTTATGCGCTTTACTGTGGTTTTATACCTATCATTAACCGTAGTAGGAATGCTTGTTAAGTGGCATAGTGGTTTTACCTTATGTGTTGTATGTTGTTGTGGGATTGAATTTGCACCTAATCCCAAGTAAAAATGGACATTCCCAGCTTTTTCCATTTCCAAACAGTTTCCTGTTTTTTTCCACTCTTTTTCTAGTGTGTTTCCAACTGTTTTCCTATTTATTGCTGATCTATTAGGATGAGATGCCCTTTGTTTTCTCTTTCTTATTTTTGGTTTTAATTTTCCACTTTCAAACCATTCATCCATAATAATTGGTTTGGCAGGTAGTAGTTTTTTAACCTTAAAATAGTGGGCTATACTTGCCGTTGAAGCATCACTATATTCTGCTATAAATTCGTATCCTATGAAATGAGGAAGAAGTTGTTTAACTTTACTATATCTGGCTACTGGGTTCTCACCTGTTGTTATTCTATATAATTTTGCAAAATCACTATCGTGCTTAACGCTATAGTTTCCCTTAAGTGTTTTAATAACATTGAGATATTTAATAACAACTCGACCAGTAGCCTCATTTATTAACTCTAATATAAAAATTGGCTTGACTCCTCCCTTAGTATTAATAGTGCCAATTTTAGTACTAGAACACACACATAGAATAGGTTCATGAACTGTCCATGATGATTTATCAACTTCGATCATTGCTTAATTCAATCAACTATTGTTACAAAAGATTGCATTACGCCAGTCCCGACTCATTAGCCACTTTGTAAATAAAATCTACTAAGTCTTTGTGTAGGATAAATCTACGACTACCACGCTTGAAGGTTTTAATTTGATTAGTCCGGATTGCCTCAAAAAAATAGGAGCGGCTAAAGTCCGTATAGTCCACCGCACCCTTAATTGAATAACATATCTTTTCTTGTTTATTGTTTTGCTGTTGCATATTTAACACTCTTATGTCGTTTTAAGTAGTGTTACCTATGATAGGCATTAATTTTTAAAATAGAAGGCAGGTTTTTTCACGAAAAATTTGACAGCTAAAGTATTACGCCACAATACCTAGTTGTGAAGCTAATGCTTTCATCATTTCGTCACTTATTAATAATACCGCTCTATCTTTGACAGTTCTCCTACTCCTATCACCTTTACTCTCCCCAGAAAAGTCTGGAAAAAGAGCTTCTCCTAACTCCTCATTCCCCATCTTGTTTTTCTCAAATGCGGATACTATTTTCAAATCTAGGTACTGAATAAGACGATTATTACCCCAAGAACGCATATCTTTTTCAGAAAAACTCTTTTTCTTTTTTGTACTTGTCTTTGTATGAGAGTCAGCGGGTGAAGGCCTATTGTATTTTTTCCTTGCCTTTAGCAACCAACATCGAAAATCATTGATCAGCTGCTCATCCGTACCATATAGGTCTATCATGATGTGAAAAAATGCTTGCTCACGCTCATGTGAATTTTCACATGCCTCATATATAATTTCATCAATGGCTTTATATGCATCAGAATCATCATCTAATTGAAGACTGTCCAACTTTTCATCACATTCTTCCCATACTTTATCTAGCCCCTTAGCATTTCTCAGCATATAAAAAAGATCTGCTTGAAGAGACGTTACAGTAGTTCTGCTGTTCGTATCATAGTCATAGTCTGGTAAAACAGGACATCTTTTAATTATTTCAATCCATAAAGATAAATCCTTAGAGGAAAAGCTAGGGTTAAACCTAATCTGTTCCATCCAGAAATCTATTGAAGCGTGAGAAGCATCACGACCATTATAGAAATGGTCATACAACACCTTTCTGACCTGAAGCTGCCTGTACCATTGATGCAATGTTATGTTTCTCAGTGACTCGTAGTTACTCAACTTGAACCAGTGCGGACTTTCCATCTCCATTACAATAACTCCAAAATTACTTTTTCCATGCTAATAGACGCATTAACTCTTTCTTTCTCATACTCCGCACGATTATAAACAGCCATTACACCCTCCAATTTATGATTGAGCACACGTTCGACAATAAATGGTTCTACGCCATTGTCAGCCATTCTTGTTGCACAAGTCCGCCTTAAATCATGTGGCGTGTATCGGTCATCATTATCAAGACCTAACTTACGCCTAAGCCACGCTTGTATATTAGTCGCAGTACAGGTTGGCAACGGCAACTGTTGTTTAGCAGTCTCCGTTAAATGCACCCAATGCGCCTTACCATTCTTTGATAATTCTTTCGGCACTATCCACTTGTCACCTTTTTGATGCCCTTTACGAGCTTCACTGATCCGTAAACCCGTTAAAAGTAAGAATTTAAGCATACGGACATTATCTTCAGTGCATTGCCAACCTTGCTGATTATTTTTCCATGTCCACATATCTTTAATTTCATCATCAGATAAAACACGCTCACGAGGGTTGGGGATATAGCCAGTGATACGGCTACTTACTTCAAGCATCGGATTAGAGTCACAATGCCCTAGCTCAACAGCATAAGAGAATAACTTTTTAAGGTTACTTCGTAATTGGTCAGCTGTTCTAGCCCCACGCTTTGAATAGTCTTGAATTAGTTTAACCAACTGCGCACGAGTTATGTCTCGAACTTTTTGTGTACCAATCTGTGGTAATACTGCTCGATCCATATAACCTTGAGACAACTCTGGTCGCTTATGTTTTCGTTCAACAACCTCAATCATGTACTTAGCAACCAATTGCTCAACCGTAAATACGGACACAGTAGACGCATCTGTTATTTTTGTTGCTTCTTTACGCGCAGCTTTTAAACTTAAATCAGGATGTTTACCTATTGTAGTGATGCTGGCCTTGCCATTGATGCGACGACGCACTAACCATGTTTTAGAAGATCGGCGTAATTGGAGCATTAAGCATTCGCCAATTAATAACCGTCTGTCTTTACCATCCCACTTCAAAGTCTTAATAGAATGTTCGTTATAAGTTGCTGGTATAATCTTGTCAGGCATAAAGTTTCCTTTTAAACTTTGCTTGCTAGGGGGTGGTTAGTGTTGTCGCACTGACCGCTTTTGATTATACAACTTGTGTACCAACCTGTGTACCAATCGGGTCGGGATTTGTTAAAACTAATAGGGATTGATAAAACTGTATCCCAATATTAATCAAACACTTAGGGACTATATGAAACAAATAAAAGTGCTATTTGCGTGCATGGGCAATATATGTCGTTCACCCACTGCTGAAGGTGTGTTTAATCGCGTTATTGAAGATAAAGGTACTGCCAATCACTTTTTAGTCGATTCTGCGGGTACACATGCCTACCATGTTGGTGAGCCTTCCGATTCACGTGCCCAACAAACAGCAAAAGCACGGGGCGTTGATTTATCAAAAATTCGCGCTCGAAAGGTCGCCCCAACTGACTTTGAATATTTTGATCATGTTTTAGCCATGGATGCCGATAACTATCATATGTTACTCGCTGCATGCCCTGAAGAATATCAATACAAAGTGGTATTATTTTTAGATTATGCTACCAAATACAACGAACAAGCTGTGCCAGACCCTTATTATGGCGGTGCAAATGGTTTTGAGCATGTATTTGATTTGGTTGAAGACGCTTCAAAGGGTTTTTATCAATCTGTTATGAAAGAAATGTGATTTATCTTCTTCCACAACACGTAGTAGCACGGTATTATCTAGTTTAAATTATATTAAGGATAAAGGTTTTTTCATGTTCAATAAATTACAATTTAATCAATCTCTCTTGAAGACACTGCTTTTATGCTTAGCCTTGTTTGCCTTTCCGCAACTTTCATTTGCTTCAGGCGACGTACATTTATTAGATTTAACGAGCCATTGGGTTGGTTATGTCTCACTTGTTCTTTTTGTTCTGGCTTATGTATTAGTTATTCTAGAAGAAAAAATACACCTGCGAAAATCCAAGCCCGTTATGATCGCTGCCGGTGTTATTTGGGCAATGATTGCTGCTATTTATGCTGGGCAAGCAGATACCGCTTATCACCATACCGTTGAAGTTATGATTCGTCATAATTTGCTGGAATATGCCGAGTTATTCTTATTTTTATTAGCCGCCATGACCTATATCAACACCATGGGAGAACGAGGTATATTTGATGCACTTCGTAGCTGGTTAGTGAATAAAGGCTTTTCATTACGCGCTATATTTTGGCTAACGGGATTACTTGCATTCTTTATTTCACCTATTGCCGATAACTTAACCACCGCTTTATTAATGGCAACGGTAGCAATGGCTGTGGGTGGCACAAATCATAAATTTGTTGCTTTAGCCTGCATCAATATCGTTGTTGCAGCCAACGCTGGTGGTGCATTCAGCCCATTTGGTGATATCACTACGTTAATGGTGTGGCAAAAAGGTGTCGTAGCATTTGAGCAGTTTTTTGCTTTATTTGCACCATCCGTTGTGAACTGGCTTGTGCCCGCTATTATTATGTCATTTTATGTCAGCAATGATTTGCCTCAATCAAGTACAGAAAAAGCCTCGTTAAAACCAGGGGCATTTGTTGTTGTATTCTTGTTCATTATCACTATTACGATGGCGGTATGTGCACATAATTTCTTACATATCCCTCCTGTTATCGGCATGATGACCGGCTTAGGTCTTTTAAAAGTCTATGGTTATGTGATTAAAATGCGTGACAAACGCATGATGGAAAAATTAGCCTATGAAGGGGAAACAACACTCACTATTGAAGGTATTGAAGATCACAAACACCCCTTTAATATTTTTCAGCAATTAGAGCGTGCTGAGTGGGATACTTTAATGTTTTTCTACGGCATTATTCTTTGTGTTGGTGGATTAGGTACCATCGGCTACCTCGCGGTTGGTTCACAATTAATGTATGGTGATCTAGGCGCGACCAATGCCAATATTATTGTTGGTTTGTTATCGGCCATTATTGATAACATTCCCGTCATGTTTGCTGTTTTATCTATGTTTCCAGCTATGGACCATGGTCAGTGGCTATTGGTCACATTAACGGCTGGGGTCGGTGGTTCATTGCTATCGATTGGTTCTGCGGCCGGTGTTGCAGTAATGGGGCAAGCTCGAGGTATCTATACCTTTATGGAACACTTAAAATGGATTTGGGCAATTGCATTAGGCTACGCTGCCAGTATTTGGATGCACTTATGGTTAAATGCAGACTTATTCGACAATATTCCCGTCGTCAACTAGTTTATAAATGTAGCTGAAATGGTAGTGCAGTCAACTAAAATAAAGGCGCACTACCTTTCGGGGATACACTACCAGCATCCAAGATGCCACTTAAGTCCCCACTTAACAACGATAGCTATTAATTCAAATATAGCCGAAAGTTCAGCCAACAGGTAGAATAGCTATTTAAGTTTCTTTAGGTATAAAGTTTCATGCTATACAGCACCGATGATTTACGCATTACCGGAATACAAGAAGTTCTACCTCCGGTTCAATTACATGAAAAATATCCAATCACAGAACAGGCTTCTGAGACTGTATTTAATGCGCGTAATATTACTCAAAAGATAGTCCATGGTGAAGATGATCGTTTGGTCGTTATCGTCGGCCCCTGTTCTATTCATGATCCCGCTGCGGCTCATGAATATGCTGGCTTCTTAAAGCCCCTTATTGATGAGCTTAAAGATGATCTCCACATCATCATGCGCGTTTATTTTGAAAAGCCTCGCTCCGTTGTTGGTTGGAAAGGCTTAATTAATGACCCATACCTAGACGGTAGCTTTAAAATTAATGATGGGCTCGGCTATGCCCGAAAATTATTATTAGATCTTGCCGAAATGGGTGTACCTGCTGGCAGTGAATTTCTAGATCTTATTAGCCCACAATATATTGCTGATTTAATCTCGTGGGGTGCTATTGGCGCTCGTACAACAGAAAGCCAAGCGCATCGTGAATTAGCCTCTGGTATCTCCTGCCCGATTGGTTTTAAAAATGCGACTGATGGCGGTCTGCAAATTGCTATTGATGCCTGTATGTCTGCAGCAAAACCTCATCACTTTATGTCACTGACTAAAGCGGGTCATTCAGCCATATTCTCAACGACAGGTAATCCTGATTGCCATGTGATTTTGCGCGGTGGCAGAAAACCAAACTACGATGCTGAAAGTGTGCAAGAAGTAGCTGAAACTATTGGTAGAACTGGGCAGAAAGCACTTTTCATGGTCGATTGCAGTCATGCCAACAGCGGTAAAAGTCATATCCAACAAGAAGTCGTTTGCCGTGATGTAGCGAATCAAATTGCTAATGGCGAAAAACGCATTATGGGAATGATGTTAGAAAGTAACCTAATCGCTGGCAGGCAAAATACTGAAGAAGGTAAAGAATTGGTTTATGGCCAAAGCATTACTGATGCCTGCATGGCGTGGGATAATAGTGAGGTATTATTACGCGAATTAGCTGAGGCTGTTCAAAGTCGTCGTAGAGGTTAACTCAGTCCAGAAGATTTTGTTCAATTTTTCTTTAAATATTATTACTCAAATTACTGTAAAGCTGTTCGTGCATCAATATTTTATAAAGACCTAGTATTAACAATGTCATCACCATCCGTTAGATCCCTGAATTTAGTATCAACTCATACAGCTTCTATAGCTGTTATCATAATGGATAAGCTGTTGGTTCAGCACTGTAGCTAAAGTTACACCCTTAGGTTATGCTGCCACTTTTTTAACCTAGGATGAATTAGGAGTTTATCTCCTGTGCTGGTGTGATGTTATCAAATCTGATGAAAGTGAAACCCAGCCAAGATCTTCCATAATCGCATAGACGGAAGGTAGTACTAGCATGATTAATAATGTTGACGTTAGCATACCAAAAACGATACTGGTCACTAAAGGCACCAGAATCAGTGCTTGTGTACTAGTTTCAAATAATAGTGGTGCCATACCGGCAACGGTAGTCGCTGACGTTAAGAAAATAGCACGGAAACGATCCCGCACAGCCAAGCTTGCTGCATTATGAAGTGATGCGCCCTCTTCAATATGATGCTTGACAAATACAACTAATAAAATTGAATCATTCACTACAATCCCTGCCAGTGAAACAAAACCAATCATACTGGGTAATGTAAAGTCGAGCCCCATCAATAAATGTCCCCATATTGCACCAATCAATGCTAATGGAATATTTAACATGACAATAGCGGGTTCTCGGTAATTTCTGAAAATCAAACTCAATAATAAAAACACACCTAGCGCACCTAAACCAAAGCCCGACAGAATAGACATTCTAGTTTCTGTACCATTTTCGACTTCACCTTTGAATTGAATGGTGACTTCAGGATAACGTTGTTGCAATCCTTTTAAAAAGTCCTTTTGAGTACCTGCAATAATCTCCGAAGTATTGGCAACGGCCGCATCTACTTCACCAAAAATAGTCACGGTACGTTGATGATTTATTCTTCCGATACGAGAAAAACCGCGTTTTTCAGTAATAGTAGCCACACTACTCAACGGTATTGCTACCCCTTTATTAGAAAACACCGTCAGTGTATCAAAGTCAACTAATTCTTCTGTTAGATTACTGTCCAACTTAGCAATAATCTCATAGGCTTCTCGTCCCTGGTAAATCTCACTAATTTTTGCTCCTTGATAAGCTGAACGAAGTTGTGTGGCAATGCTTCGAGCATCAACACCTGCAGCTAGTGCACCGGGTTTTAATTTAATGGTGTATTCAGGCTTCCCAGGACGCAAATCATCAAGTAGATTCGAAACTCCTTCATAACCTCTCAGCCAATTCTGCAATTCCCATGATGCTGTTGATAAACTATTTAAATCATCACCACTTAAACGAATTTCAATAGCTCGTCCTGCTGGGCCTACTTTAGGCTCCCTAAACTGAACATCAAGAACACTTGGCAAGTCACCACCATTTTTTCGCCAAAGGCTTGTGAGCTCAATCATGTGAGTATTACGCAGCTCTGTACTTAATAAGTCGAGACTGATGGTGGCTAAATGTGTACCATTTTCTGGTACATCGCCATGTAAGCCATACGTAACTTGTATATTTTTAACTAAAGGCTCTAATTCATTTTTATTCAGCTCGTCTGTTGTTTTATCCAGTGCAGCTAGTAATATAGTCATAACACGTTCAGTTTCAGCCAACGGTGTTCCCTGAGCTAACAATATACGTGCATCAACAGAGTTTCCTTCAAGATCTGGAAACGCCTTAAACTTAACCGTTCCCGTTGCAATCAAACCAACAGAAAAGACCAGCATAGCTAATGCAAGCCCCACTGTTACATAGCGAAACTTAATTGCTACATCAGCAGCTTGTCCAACTCGTTCACGTAAACGATCAAAAGCAGCTTCAAATTTCTGGCGAATCTTTGCTGGTTTTTTATGATGTGCATGCTGCAAAGAATGCATAAGGTGATGTGGCAGAACTAAAAATGCTTCGATTAAACTAATCGTTAACACTGACAGTAGTACAACGGGTAAAACACCCAATACTTGCCCCATATCCCCTTTCATCATCAACAAACTACCAAATAGGAATGCTGAGGTTAGGAATGAAGCAAGAACACCTGCAATCACGCGATGTGTACCATCAATCGCCGCATCTATTGGTGATTTTCCCTTATTGTATTCATGAGCAATACTTTCGGAGAGCACAATTGCATCATCCATTAATATACCAATTGCCATTAATAAGGCGACCATTGAGATCATATTAATGGTAATCCCAAATATGACCATCATCGCAAGACCGCCTAAGAATGAAATAGGTAGTCCCAATGCAACCCAAAACGTATAGCGCCAATTAAAAAATAATAGTAGCGCAAGTGCGGCCAGAAATAGCCCCTGCCAACCGTTTTTCATTAATAATTGGAGGCGATCGCTAACCAGTGCCGAACCATTCTGGGTGACGGTCAGTTTAGTCCCCTCAGGTAGTATCAGGTTTTCAGTATCAACAAAAAGCTGAATTGCATCGAATACCTTCAATAAATCATCGCTAGTATTCTTACTTATTTTCAGCAAGCCCGCCTGATGACCATTAACTTCAATATGTTCTTCTTCTAGCTCAAATTTATCTACGACTCGTGCTATATCTCCCAGTTTAATTTCACCACCATCAACTGAATTCAATACAACTAAATTTGCTAATTCTTCTGCCGTTTTACGGACATTATCAAAACGAATTTGATAAGAGGTTTCACTTCCCTCTAGTGTACCTGCAGGTAAGTCTAAGGCCTGTGTGGTTATCAAATTAGCGATATCCTGCACACTAAGTTGATATTTCAACAAGATATCAGGGTGAATTAACACTTGCAGTTGATGCGTTGAAAAGCCATCAACTGTCACGATAGGTATCGCCTTATTGGCTAATAATTTAGTCCGATAGTGCTCTGTCAGGGCCTTCAATTCAGTTCGTGTTAAATTATCCGAAGTAATGGCGACATTGGCCACCATACTGATTCGCCCCAATTGCTTGATAATAGGGTCTTCAGTTTCAGCAGGAAAGTCAGCTACACCATCAACCCCTGCTTTAATATCATCATAGAAGGTATCAATATCACCTTCTTCAACCATTTCTAATGTAAAAATAGCCATATTGTCTCGAGCATCACAGGTTTGCTCTTTTAAATAACTAATACCATCAGTCGCATCTTCTAAACGATTACAAATTGCATCTTCTACGTCAGCAGGATTCGCGCCGGGATAAAGCATAGAAAGTTGTACTTTGCTTGGCTTGATTAGAGGAAATGATTCTTTATTTAAATGCGTTAATGACACCAAGCCGATGGCGATTATTGCCATCATTAAAATATTGCCCGCAGTAGGATGCTTTATAAAATATCGAATCATTTAAAGTTGCTCACCTAATGCATTCGCCATCATTCTCTTCTGGTAGTCGTCAGCCATGATAGGTTTTAGCGGAATACCTTCCATAACAGGGATAACATCACTAATAATGATAGTCTCCCCTTCATTTAAGCCTGAATGTTCATCCTGCTCAGCAATGACCACTAGCTCTCCTTGACTAAAAAGGACTTTAATTGGACGAATTGATAAAGTGTTATCTTCTGTCACCACATAAACTCGTCCCTGATGAACAGATTTTCGAGGTATCACCAGTGTTGGTTTAGCGGGTGCAAAAATCTCAACCGAGGCATACATGCCTTTTAATAATGGTGGGCGTATACCTGGAATAATACCTTCATATGGGTTTTGAACCGCAATCACCAATCCCAATGTATCGCGTGTTGGATCGACTGACTCACTCAGCCGAATCAGCTTGCCTTGCCATATTGTTGAATTTTCTAAATCACCTACTAAACGAACCCTAGTTTCTAGTTTCATATTAGCTAATGCAGTTTGCAGATTTTCTGGATTCTGTAAGTTAATCGAGTGCCCATTTTCACCTAAGCCTACAGAAACTAAAGGTCGAAATTGCTGTACGGGTATTTGTGCATTAATTTCTACTTCCTCTACACCTAAAGCTTCAAAGAGTATTGTCCCTGCGGGAGTGAATTCATCTTTTTCTACTGAAACCGCACCTATTCTGGCGTCAAATGGCATCAGGACTTCTGTTCGGCCAATCGTATCTTGGCTTTGGTCCACTTGGCTTTCTGATTGTTTTATTTGTGCTCGCATTGCAGCTTTTCGGCTAGAAAAACTCGCTAATTTACCTTCTATATCTTGTACTGATTGCTGTAATGACAACACATTTTTCTGTTCTGCATCTAATGATGAGCGTGCAATTAAACGTTTATCCCACAATGCTTGTATCCGTTCTAGTTCTTTTAACTCCACCTTTAATTTTTTTTGAGCTATAACTAAAGCATCTTGAGTGCTCGCTTGTTCAACATTTAACTGTGTTAAAGAAGACTGGCTACCCGCTAAGCCGGCTTTACTCTGGTTGAGTGAGATCTCAAACGTTGTCGGTTCTATGCGTAATACCACTGTGCCCTTTTTAATGCTGGCACCTTGTTTTAAATCAGGATGCATATAACTAATTTTGCCACTCACCTCAGATTTGGCATTGATAATGATCGAGGGTTCAACATGTCCAAATGCCACTTCTCTAACACGGAAGGCAATCTTTTTCACCGTGATAACTTCTACTGCTTTAATGGGATAGCTGGCATATTGGTGCTCAATAGGCGCTTTGCTCTTCACCAGAACAACCACAATCGCAATTGCTACTATTAAAATGACCGGTAATGAAATAAAGCTTTGTAATATCTTTTTCATTTAAATGTAGACCCTATATTAGCAATTAATTATATTTAGTAGTATAACAATTATTATTCACATAGATCATATTTAATTATTATAGTGATTTCCAAGAATATCTATATATTATTTTATTATATAGATGGCGTTGCAAAACATATTTTTAATATATTAATACTGCGTAATTTTTTAGAATACGCTATAATAAATTGTTAAATCTAACCTTATATAGGTTTTCCTGATTGATTTAGTAGGTTATTACATGGCAGAGTATGCCCTCATATTAGTTAGCACTATTTTAGTAAACAATATTGTTCTAGTTAAATTTCTAGGGCTTTGTCCGTTTATGGGTGTGTCTCGCAAGCTAGAAACGGCTATGGGAATGGGCTTGGCGACGACATTTGTATTAACTTTATCATCTATTACTAGTTATCTAATTAACGAATATCTACTTGCTCCTTTGGGCATAGAATTCTTACGTACGATTAGTTTTATCTTTGTTATTGCAGTTGTCGTGCAATTTACAGAATTGGTCGTGCATAAAACTAGCCCTTTGCTTTATCAAGTTCTGGGCATTTTCTTACCGCTAATCACAACAAATTGTGCTGTTTTAGGCGTGGCATTGCTTAATGTGCAAGAAGAACATGGCTTTATTGAATCGGGTTTATATGGTTTTGGCGCGGCGATTGGCTTTTCTTTAGTGCTTGTTATATTTGCCTCTATGCGTGAACGTATTGATGCGGCTGATGTACCTGTACCTTTTCAAGGTGCAGCGATTGGCTTGATCACGGCAGGTTTAATGTCAATGGCATTTCTTGGCTTTACTAGCTTGGTCAATTAATTGTGTTAAGTGCCATTGCAGCCATCACACTGATGGCCTTATTTTTTGGTCTATTATTAGGCTACGCCTCAATTCGATTTAAAGTCGAAGGCGATCCTATTGCCGATCAAATCGATAAATTATTACCGCAAACACAATGTGGTCAGTGTAGCTTTGCAGGTTGTCGACCTTATGCTGAGGCGATGGCGGCAGGTGAAGCTGATATTAATCGCTGTCCGCCCGGGGGTGAAGCGACGATTCAAGCTTTAGCTGATTTGCTTGAAGTGGAAGTATTAGCCTTAGATGAAGAATGTGGTGAAGAAAAACCTAAAACATTAGCAGTGATTGTTGAAGATCGTTGTATTGGTTGTACCTTGTGCATTCAAGCTTGCCCCGTTGATGCTATTTTAGGTGCGGCAAAACAAATGCACACAGTTATTACGGAAGAATGTACTGGTTGCGAATTGTGCGTGCCTCCCTGCCCTGTAGATTGTATTGATATGATAGAAGTAAAACAAAATCCAAATACATGGCGCTGGCCTGATCCTGATCACCTTGACCTGAAATCTGGAGGGGAATCATGACTGATAAATTATCGTCATTCCCCGGCGGTTTAGTGCTTGATGGCCAAAAACGGCGATCCACACAAACACCTATTCGCCAAATACCGTTAAGCAAAAAATTAATCTTACCGTTGCAGCAACATATTGGCGAGGCATCCGCTCCTATTGTGGAAATAGGTGATAGGGTTTTAAAAGGGCAAAAAATTGCACGGGCTGAAGGCCATGTCTCTGTCTATTTGCATGCGCCTAGTTCGGGTGTGATCACAGCCATTGATGAACAACCTATTCCACATCCATCTGGTTTATCTGCACTTTGCATAACGATTGAAACAGACGGTGAAGATCGCTGGATCGAGCATAAAGGCAGTGCCGACTTCCGCCAGCTAACTGAGCATGATATCCGTCATCAAATCCGTGAAGCAGGTATTGTAGGACTAGGCGGTGCTGGCTTTCCAAGCTTTATTAAGCTCAATCCGGGTGTGCACCACCATATTGAAACATTAGTTCTAAATGGGGTTGAATGTGAACCTTATATAACGTGTGATGATATGTTGATGCGTGAACGTGCAGATGGCATTCTTGATGGCATCGAGATAATGATATTTGCCTTGCGGGTGAAGCACTGCATTATTGCCATTGAAGATAATAAAGCAGAAGCCATTGCCGCAGTTGAGGCGGCATTATCACAACGTCCTAAGCTACAAAATACGAAAGTGGTTGCTATTCCTACCCGTTATCCAGCTGGTAGCGAGAAACAATTAATTCAAGTGCTAACGGGCAAGCAAGTGCCTTCTGGCGGTCTGCCCATCGATTTAAGCATTGTTTGTCATAATGTTGGAACCAGCTACGCCATTGGCCGCGCCATTAATCATGGTGAACCCCTTATTTCACGTATCGTGACGGTAACAGGCACCGATGTAAAACACGCCGGTAATTTTGAAACCTTATTTGGCACACCTATGGATGAGGTACTGGCATTTTGTGAAACAAAACATCAGCCGGGCGAACCTTTTATTTTAGGTGGCCCAATGATGGGCTATAACTTATCGGGTGTAAATTTACCTGTTACAAAAACGGCAAACTGTATTTTGGTCGGTGTTGATAATGCCGCCCCTGCCTCCAAACCGTTACCCTGCATTCGTTGTGGTGAATGTGCAACTGCCTGCCCAGTTAGTTTATTGCCTCAGCAGCTCTATTGGCATGCCCGCGCTAAAGACTTAGAAAAGACACAAGACTATAATCTATTTGATTGCATTGAATGTGGCTGTTGCAGTTATGTTTGCCCAAGTAAAATTCCTTTGGTTCATTATTTCCGTTTTGCTAAAACAGAAATAATGAACCAACAGCAAGAAACACTTAAAGCAGACAATGCTCGAATTCGCCACGATAACCGGCAACAACGGCAAGAAGCAGAAAAGAAAGAAAAAGAAGAGCGCCAACGTCAGCGCAAAGCTGCACTGGCGGCGACCAAAGCGGCTAAAGAAAAAGAAGCCGCTGAAAAAGCGAATAATCCTGATAACGTGGAGAACAACTAATGCCATTAAGCCGCTTATCATCACCCTTTTTATCAGGCACTAACCGTGTAACCCTGCAAATGCTGCAACTATTGCTAGCACTTGTGCCCGCTGTGATTGGCATTGTTTATTTCTTTGGTCCTAGTGTACTTATCACCATGACTTTAGCCATTGTGGTCGCTTTGCTTACTGAAGCTTTAATGCTCAAATTGCGTAATCGTCCACTTAAACCCTTTTTGACTGATGGTAGTGCCATCGTAACAGCCGTTTTATTAGCAATTGCATTGCCTCCGCTAGCACCGTGGTGGTTAGTCACAATTGGTATATTGTTTGCCATCATCTTTGCTAAACATCTATATGGTGGTCTGGGCTACAACCCCTTTAATCCCGCTATGGTGGCCTATGTTGTTCTGCTGATTTCATTTCCTTTAGAAATGACAACATGGCTACCCGTTACAACATTAAGTGAGCATCCGCTTGATTTTGCCTCTGCATTCCAAGTCATCTTCACCGGCCAAATCAGCTCAGGTGTCGCTATTGACGCTTTATCGGGTGCAACGCCACTTGATACGATGAAAACGCATATCGGCCTCCTTCAAACCCCGGCCGAGATTATTCAGCAACCTTTATTTGGCTTATTTGGCGGTAAAGGCTGGGAATGGATAAATGGCCTATTTATTGTCGGTGGTTTATACCTAATTTATCGTCGCGTGATCAGCTGGCATATTCCTGTCGCCATGATCGCAAGCTTAGCAACCATTAGTGCGATCACTTGGTTTATCAGCCCTGAAATCACCGGTTCACCACTATTTCATTTATTAAGCGGTGGCACAATGTTAGGTGCCTTTTTCATTGCAACCGATCCGATTACAGCATCAACAACCGTTAAGGGACGAATTGTATTTGGAGCGGGTGTCGGTTTATTAACCTATATTATTCGTGTTTGGGGCGGCTATCCTGATGGTGTTGCCTTTGCCGTCTTATTAATGAATATGATGGTGCCACTGATTGATTATTACACCCAACCTAAAGTGTATGGGGCAAAACAGTGAACCAGATACAAAGTCATATTTTAAAAATAGGCTTAATGTTAGCTGTATTTGCAATTGTCGCCACCGGCCTAGTGAGCCTCACTGAAATTAATACCCGTGATCAAATCATAAAAAATGAACGCCAAGCCTTATTAGCCGCACTCAATGAATTAGTAGACACGTCACGCTATGACAATGATATTTTAGAGGACAAATTATCATTGCCTGCCCTTGCTGAATTACATACTAAAAGCCCAACATATATATATCTAGCCCGCAAAGAAAATACACCTATTGCCGCCGTTTTCACCAGTATCGCACCGAATGGTTATAATGGTAAAATCAAACTGCTTGTCGGCATCTATTTTGATGGTAGCCTTGCTGGTGTGCGCGTTATTCAGCATAAAGAAACACCTGGCTTAGGCGATAAGATTGATCTTAAAAAAACAGACTGGATCCTGGGCTTTAATGGCTTATCATTACAAAGCCCTAATGATTCAAGATGGCAAGTTAAAAAAGATGGCGGTGACTTTGATCAATTCACCGGCGCCACAATTACCCCGCGTGCCGTTGTGTCTGCGGTGAAAAATGCTTTAGTTTATTTTGATCAGCATCGCGATGAATTATTTGAGGAGACTGAATAATGAACAGTGTATACAGCCCCATTATTCGTGACGGCTTATGGAAAAACAACCCTGCCCTAGTGCAATTATTGGGTTTATGTCCACTGCTTGCTGTCAGTAACACAGTCATCAATGGCCTAGGTTTAGGCCTTGCGACAATTCTCACCTTAGTCGCCTCTAATGGCATCGTCTCATTACTACGCAAACATATCCCCGACGAAGCACGCCTACCTGTTTTTGTATTAATTATTGCTTCTATCGTCACCATTATCGAGCTTTCAATGAATGCATGGTTTCATGAGCTTTATTTAATATTGGGTATTTTTATCCCCCTTATCGTCACCAACTGTGCCATTACCGGTCGCGCTGAAGCCTTTGCATCACGCAACCCTGTCGGCCCTGCGATTGTAGATGGCTTAATGATGGGCATTGGTTTTACGGCAGTTTTAGTTTTGCTCGGCGCCATGCGTGAAGTCATTGGCCTCGGCACATTATTTAGCGAAGCTCACTTGATGTTTGGTGAAGCGGCAAGAAACTTAACCATCACCGTGTTTGAAGATTATCGTGGGTTTTTATTAGCATTATTACCACCGGGGGCGTTTATTGGTTTAGGTTTAATTGTGGCCTTAAAAAATGTCATTGATGCACGCCAATCAACAAAAAAACCCGCTTCCGCCGAAGTTGAAACCGCCGAAATTTTAACTGCCAGCTAATGAACCAAGCACAGCGCCACGATTTTTTTGCCATATTACAGGCCTATAATCCTGAGCCGACTACTGAGCTAAATTACACCTCAACCTTTGAGTTATTAATTGCCGTTATTCTTTCTGCCCAAGCAACGGATGTCGGTGTCAATAAAGCAACCGATAAACTCTACCCTATTGCGAATACCCCTCAAGCTATTCTAGATCTAGGTGTCGATGGCCTTAAGCAATATATAAAAACCATTGGTTTATATAATAGCAAAGCTGAAAATGTCATTAAAACCTGTCGCCAATTGCTTGAACTACACGGTGGTGAAGTGCCAGAAGATCGTGACGCATTAGAGGCTTTGCCCGGCGTGGGTCGAAAAACTGCTAATGTGATTCTAAACACCGTGTTCAAACACCCCGTTATTGCTGTTGATACCCACTTATTTCGGCTTTCAAACCGCACTGGTTTAGCAAAAGGTAAAACAGTGCGTGCCGTTGAAGATAAATTAATGAAAGTCGTTCCTGATGAGTTTAAACAAGATGCCCATCATTGGCTGATTTTGCATGGTCGCTATGTCTGCATCGCCAGAAAACCACTGTGTGCCAACTGTGTAGTCTCACACCTGTGTGATGATTTTCGTCGCCAACAAAAGAAACAATCTTAAGGAGGCAAGGAGCCTCTGAATAATTCATGATTGTTTTATGCTGGCTGAAATTGCCCAAAACTTCTCCGAAAATCGCTACAATAGAACAACTATTACCTCTCATTTCGAAGAAGTTTGGTACAATTTCCTCTCAGCCTAAATTCAACCAGACTTAATCAGAGGCTCCTGAATGTTCGGTCAAAACAGACAGCAACTCCGCCAAATGTATCATGACGTGTGGAAAAAACAACAAGCAAATGAAGCATTGTCAGCACTAGAATCAATGGTCGCTCAAGTGATTAGCGAACACCCTGAATATCATAAAATATTTAATAATGAAGCCAGCCTACAACAAGAATATTTTGTAGAAGATGGCCAAACTAATCCCTTCCTCCATATGGGTTTGCATATTTCATTACATGAGCAAATATCAACCGACCGCCCTGCTGGAATACGCACTTTATATCAACAATTACAAGCTAAATTTGCTAATGCACATGAAACAGAACACCATATGATGGAATGTTTGACAGAAAGCCTGTGGCTAGCACAACGCAACAATCAAGCCCCTTCCGAATCAGCCTATTTAGACGCATTACAACAATTATCGGAAAAATCATGAGCAATAAAATCACCGCAACCATTGAATTTTATTTCAAAGGCAAGCAATTTGCACCCAACACAACCATTGATCTTGATGACATCATGCAACAACATGGCAAAATTCCAGACTTACACCCAATGCTAGCGACATTAAACAATATTGATAGCTATTCCTATGAATATGAAATGATGCTGGGGGAAGAGGTGCACTTTAGTGATGCTGAAGGCTCAGCCACCGCGTTTGTGAATGATGGCCATTTTGATTTCACCGGCTTTGAACAGAATTGGCATGATCAACAACTATTCAACACCCTCGCCCCCATGATCAAGCAGCAATTAGATATTGATAATATCGATCAACACCCTAAGTTTAAATCCATCATTTTGGCGGCTTATCAAGCTGGGAAGGATAAATGAGGCTAACAGCAGTATTGGATTCCAGAAAAGTTGAATAGATGATGGTTA
>JALSLH010000029.1 GCA_026988435.1 Methylophaga sp. | reverse complement strand
TAACATTGTTAATATGTGGAAAAATTTCCATCTAGCACCTATATACAATGCAAAATTTTCCATGTATTGTGATATTAAGCAATATAACATGGAAAAATATTCTTTAATTTTCCACTTTAGTCATCATGGCAGCCTTTATAGTGGAAAGCAAGATAAATATGGCGCTGAAATATGGAAAATATTTATCTGTATTAACCTATGGCAACAATAGAGCCAAATTTCATTTTTAAAAACTCTAATTTATTGAATATAAATGTTTTTATTAAATTTTAGTTTCATTATCTGAAAAATAAAAGTGGGACTCTAGCGCATTATTTTCCATATATTGTGATATATATTGGTGATATATGGAAAATATCAATAGATTTTTCTATGCTACCCCAGTAGGATACTCTTTTATGAATATTCAAAATAAATTTAGGCCTAATTCTGATTTGAAACTTATGGATCAGGTGCGCGAGGTTATGCGCTATCACCACTATAAATATCGTACTGAACAGACCTATTGTGACTGGATTACTCGGTATATTAAGTTTCATGGCTGCCAGAAGCATCCTTGTAATATGGGTAAATTTGAGATAGAGGCTTTTTTAAGCCATCTAGCTGTTGAATTAAAAGTGTCGGCTTCTACTCAGCGACAAGCTCTGAATGCGATTGTCTTTCTTTATACTAAGGTTCTTGACCTCGCCGTTGCTAAAGATATTGGGCATGTCAGAGCAAAAGTGCAGCGTCGCCCGCCTGTTGTTTTGACAAAGAGTGAAGTTCAACAAGTTTTCATGCAAATGCAGGGAGATCATCTGTTAATGTCAAAAATGCTTTACGGGTGTGGATTGCGACTTATGGAGTGTATTCGCTTGCGAATTCAAGACCTTGATTTTGGGCAGAGCCTTGTTTATATCCGTGATGGTAAAGGTGGAAAAGACAGGGTTGTCGTATTTCCTAAATCTGTTCGAGATGATTTACTGGTTCGGGTTGATCATGTGAAAAAAACACATGATGAAGATATATCACAAGGGTTTGGTCATGTTTATATACCTGAAGCACTTGGCCGTAAATATCCAAATGCAGCACGGGAATTTCGCTGGCAGTATGTTTTTCCCGCTAAAAAACTGAGCACTGATCCTCGCTCTGGCCTAATGCGCAGACACCATGTACTTGAGTCTGGTCTGCAAAAGGCTGTAAAAATAGCCGTTGATCGAGCGGGGATTACCAAGCACGCGACCTGTCATACTTTTCGTCATTCCTTTGCTACTCACCTGCTGGAAAATGGAGTGAATATTCGGATCGTGCAGGAACTGATGGGACATGCGGACGTGAAAACAACAGAAATCTATACCCATGTTATGGAGAAAGATATTGCGGGTATTGCCAGTCCTCTGGACCTGCTGTAGGTATTACATTTTAGCGGAGCTATTACCTTTGAGGCGACAATACAATTATTCAATGTGTATACCTCGCTATATGGCTCTCCTTAACTGCCCTACCTGAGGGTCAAACCCGGGCAATTTCTCTTAGTACAGACGTTGCATAACATCCTGCATTTAGGCTAAAACTTAATTCTAAACAATTATCACCTATAAATTCCCACTGTAATTCTTTTACATGGCTGCGTAACGCCCTGCGGTCTTTCTCTATACCAAAAGCCATTAGGCCTTGCGCTAAATCATCAAATTGGTCGATAATGCGCTGTTCTAATAGCATCACTTCTCCAGCAACTTGTGCCTCACCCTTACCCCATAAAACAGCGGTTGGGTGTAATTCTAGTTGTGCAATTCGTTGTAAAATTGATTCATCCAGCACCTCCACTTGAAAAAAGCTATGTGAATCATCAAACATCAGTGCATCACCTACAAGCGCCTGCTTCCAAGAATGATTGGCCACTCGCTCACTTAATATATGATTAAACAAATATGAGCGCGCAGTGGATAAATATATGCCTCGCTGAGCGCGTGATATTTTTTCGCCTGCAAACAAAGCCAATGCTCTAGCGATATTATTAGCATTATGACCAAAGCGTTGTGCACCAAAATAATTAGGGACACCTTGCTCTTTAATCGCTTGCAGTTGCTGCTCAAGAACTGCCTTATCTCCCTGCCACTCTTGAATGCATAGGATAAATTGATTACCTGCTAAAGAGCCTCGTTTCAGTTTTCGAGTATGGCGCTTAGCCTGTAATATTTTAATGCTATCACTATTTAATATAGTCCAATCAGGATCTGGCTTGCCGGGCAGCCAGACACTAAACCACTGTGTCGTCCGCGCATGACGATCTTTTAAGCCTGCATAGCTGACATCTCGCTGCCTAACGCTTGCACATCGAGCAAGCTGCCTAGCGACAAATTCGGTATTTTCACCGCATTTTTCAACCAGTAAAAAAGCATGCTCACCAACGCCTGATAATTCAAAAGACTGAATTTCATTGACAATAAAATCATCGGGAGTTTTGCGAATAATACCTTGGCTCTGAGCACCGCCATAAGCATAAGCCCAGTTAGGTAAAGCTGATTGTGTATTCAATAGTGTAACTTTAATTTTTGGTTATAAACTAGCATAATATTTAAAGGTGAGCTGAAGCTACGACCTATATTTATTTATATAAATCAATGTTCAAGACCTTGTTCAATAATCGAAAATGTTTATCTAAAGAGCAGACTTTACTACCATTCTGCTTTGCATTTTGGACAATAATTAAATCAGGAGTCCCTATTCTATGTGCACTACTCTCCAAACATTTTACCTGAAATTCAATAATTTCTTTCCAGTTAATATCCAGTTGAATTTTATTTATTTCGTATCACAGCGCAATTACTTTTGTTTGCTTCTTTATTTTGAGGTAAGGCAG
>JALSLH010000028.1 GCA_026988435.1 Methylophaga sp. | reverse complement strand
TATCAAGCCCTTCCGTTCCCTCGCCAACCTCTACTTTCTCAACAATATTGCGTGTTGTTAAGTCAACTTTTATCAGCTCAGCGTCATCTGCATCAACAACATATAAATAGTGTCCCGCTTTATCAATAACGGTAGCATTGATCTCTTCACCTAATCGACCTGATGCAGGTAACTTACCAATTACTTTATCTGTTGCAGTATCAATTAAAGAAATCGTGGCATCTTTTTCATTAATGGCATAAGCGGTTTCACCTTGCATTGATTTCACCGATACACTTTGACATGCAGATAGTAATAATACTACAGGTAATAACTTGACTATTTTCATCTAACTTTCCTTTTTTGCTTAACTTTAAATAAAACTGCCTCATTCATCTTCAACAGTGAATGAGGCAGCTTGAATACTTCTTACCAATTACGGCGGCTAGGATCACCATTAAAAACGGTGCGAATCCAAGCAATTATTTTCCAGACTTCCTCATCTGTTTTGATAATATCGCCAAACGGAGGCATCGGACCGACTACTCCTTCCATACCTTTACGGTAATAACCTAACTTAGCTAAATCATCACTTCCTAAGGTAATCAGACGGAATAAGGTATCGTCATCACTACCATAAACAAACACTTCATTTGATAATGGCGGACACATCCCACCACCGCCCGTACCACCATGACAGCCATTACAGCTATTGCCCATAAAACGCTTATGGCCTTCTAATTCCATTTCTTCATTATCTGTGTACGGGTTTTTTAGTTTGCCTTTGGGCGTAGAAGCAACACGTTCACGAGGTGACATACCAATATCTGAAATCATGCCTTCTTCGGGTGCAGCCTCCGCTTTATCTGCAGAGTCATCATCACTACCCGGAATATAAATCTTAACGCCTTCTTCTTTGTGTTCAACCACTTTAGGCTTGGCACCTGCAGGTAAAGGCGCTGCATAAGGACCGCCATCAGCCACCGCCACTTCAAAACTTTCATTTTGCACGAATGCCGTTGATTCTTCATCAGTACTCGCATTGCAACCACCCGCCATTAACAATAATATAGCGGCTATCGTTGTGTGTTTAAACTTCATTTTTTTCTCCATTCTCTCAATTATAATTTCAAGCCTTTAAAGACTTTTTCTCTTTCGTTGTTTAACTTAGTGAATTACTTAAGATCAGTTAAATAACTGATAATATCTTCTAAGTCTCTTGCTTTAGCTAAATCTAACGCTGTCAAACCTTCATCATCTTTAATCGTTTTATCAGCACCAGATTTAATTAGCAAAGCAACTAATTTGGGTTTGTTATTAGCTGTCGCAATCATTAACGGTGTCACCCCACCCGCATTTTTTGCGTTCACATTTGCTTCATATTGCAATAACGCCTGTGCTGCCGGTAACATGCCCACTTGTGCTGCAACCATCAACGCCGTATAGCGCGCATCACCCATAGTGATATCAGGTTTGGCACCGCTATCTAATAAAGCCACCACCGCCACTGCTTTGCCTTTTTGTGTGGCAAGTGCCAATGCTGTGCTATCAGTAAGTTTGTCTTTCAAATCTAAATTTGCGCCATAGCCAGCCCCCATTGTGCGAATCATTTTGGGTTCATTTTGCCAAGCCGCGTGCATCGAGGCACTCCAACCATCTATATCAACCACATCAACATTTGCACCTTTTTTCAACAATTTACGCACCAATGGATAGTGACCACCTTTAACGGCGTTCATTAATGGTGTTAGCCCTACGGCATCATGGGCATCGATATTTGCACCACGTTCTAACAAATAATCAATACGGGTGAAATCTTTTGCCAGCACAGCATTAAACAACTCATCATCCAGAGTGCTACCCCCTGCCAATGCAGCATCTACTTGAGCAGGTAATTTAGCTAAATCAGACTGCGGTGTTGGTTGGAATTTTGCAATCACTGGTTCGGCGTGTTTATAAGGACCATGTGATGGAATATCACCGGAGACAATACAGGTATCACAAGCCACTAATGGCACGCCATAATCCGATAAAACCTGTTTAATTTTATCGCGCTGTTGCACTAATGCGTTGTTGAGTTTATCGCGTAATGCAACATCTCTTGTTTTTAGACCCAGAGTCATTTCAAACTCCATCGGTAAAACGGTATCTGTTTGATTAAGATATAGAATATCTAGTGGCTTCGTTTCGCCTCCCGGTACCTTGTCTGTGTTATACCAACCCGCTAATGGTCCCCACGCACCTGCCACGTCAAGTTTGCCATCTACCACCGCTTTTATTTGCTGTGTAGGTTGGTCTTCTGGATTCAGGTCAGCATCATGGCTGATAATATGCAAACGCATATTTGTACCATTTACCCCATGCTCCATTAATTCTGTACGTATTGCTGAATGTTGAAATACGCCTACGGTTAATTCTTTTAATCTTGGATCATCTAAATCTTTAATTTTATAATTTCTGTCTTTACGTGATACCAAAACAAACGTACTGCGATAAATCGGTGTTGTGGTAATCATTCGTTCATTATCAGGTGACATATCCATCAATACATCACATACATCATTCTTAAATGTTTGCCGTGTTAGTCCACGTTCTAAATAAGGGCGATAAAAATAGGTTACTTGTGTATCGAGCGCTTCTGCCAATACTTCGGCAATTTTATTTGAGAAGCCTTCACCTTGTGTATTTGAATAAGGCATATTGCTCGGATCAGCACAAATTCTAAGCGAAGTCATCGGAGCGGCATAAGATGATGCGGCAAATAATAATGTTGATGTTGCAAGCATCATACTTAATAGTTTGGTCATATTAATTTTCCTTCTGTACAACGTAAAAAGCCGATGAGCAAATATCAAATGATACTTACTCATCGGCGTGTTTTAACGATTAGATTGAATCAATCTAAGGTCTTCTTAATAAACACGGAATGCTGTGAATAACCCACCTTGTGGTATAAGGTTAAGTTTCGCAGTTTTTGCCATCGCTGTTGCACCGATCGCACCATATTTATCAGAGAAGTCCAAGTCTGCTGTAACAGGTAAGCCAGCCCAGCCGCCTAAGCCACTGAATACACCAACATACTGTTTACCGTCAACTTTCCAAGTGATTGGGTTACCGATAATACCTGAGCCCAACTTCTTATTCCAAAGTACTTTACCTGAATTACGGTCTACCGCACGGAATTGACCTTCCATATTGCCGTAGAACACTAAACCACCAGCAGTATTAAGTGTACCACCCCAGTTTTGGTATGAATCAGGAATTTCCCAAGCTGTTTTACCGGTAACAACGTTGAATTTTTTCAACTTACCAGACACACCTGGTTTTTCTTGATACATATACACATTGGCAAATACATATACTGTACCTTGTTGCGTATGTGTACGTTCTTGAGGTTCATCTTCCATACACCAGTTATTAGTTGGCATGTAGAACCATTCTGGATCGTTAGGATCTACTGAACCAGGTTGCTGATCTTTACCACCTTGAGCAGATGGGCAAGAAGCCACATTACGACCACGTTCAAATGGAGAATGCTCTTTCACTTTAATTGGACGACCTGTTACTAGATCAACCTTTTCAGCCCAATCAACCGTTACATATTTATGCGCACGTAATAAATCACCATTTTCGCGATCTAATACATAAGCAAAGCCGTTACGATCAAAGTTGACCAATGATTTGTGCATTTTGCCGTCAATTTTCATATCAACTAAGATATTTTCATTAACACCATCATAATCCCATTGATCAAACGGTGTTTTTTGATATGCCCAAACAACTTCACCTGTTGTTCCTTTACGAGCAAAAATTGTCATTGACCATTTATTATCCCAGTTACCTGAGTTAATTTTTGGGTTATAGGCATTACATTTTTCATGTGTTAAGTTTTTACCTGTTTCACCACAACGATATGCTGGAGACCAGTGACCAGGATTACCTGTACCAGAATAAACAATATCTAATTCAGCATCGTAACTAAACCATGCCCAAGGTGCACCACCGCCAATTTTCCACTCATCGTTAGGATAAGTAATAATCCCTAGATCATGACCGTAAGTACCGTAATGTGGATTATCTTTATTAGTTTCAGGTGTTAAACACACATCTTTATCAGAGCCGGTGCTATGACATTTCCAGACTTCTTTACCTGTGCTTAAATCATATGCCACCATGCGACCACGAGCAGCAAATTCATCACCACCAAAACCCGCATAAACTTTATCATTAGCAATCAATAATGGACCAGAAATGGTTTCACCTTTATCAGGGAAAGCATGTTTTGTGATCCAAATTTCTTTACCTGTTGAAGCGTCAAGAGCAATTAACAAACCATCTAATGTATGGAATACCACTTTGCCATCAGCATAGTTCAAACCACGGTTAATGGTGTCACAACATGCACGTGGTACAGCAGATAAATCACGATCTGTTTTCTTGTTGTAGTTCCATACTTGCTTAGGATTATCTGGATCAGATAAATCTAAGGCTTGTACAATATTTGGCCATGCACTCACAAAAAACATCATCGGCTTGCCGTTGTGATTCACCACAACTGGTTGACCTTCATGACCACGTAACGCACCCGTTGATTGTTCCCAAGCCATGTGCAAGTTAGCTACTGTTTTTGTATTGATATCTTTTAGACCACTATGACGTGTTAAGGCATAGTCACCACCTGGTGAGCCCCACATATTTTGGTCTTTATTGTTTTTCAAAATATCGGAATTTGCTACTGCTTGCCCTGCAAGCCCAACCATTGCAACAGCACTTAATGCTGCAATCGTTGTTCGCAAAGTTACATTAGGTTTCTTCATACTTCTCCCCTTCATTTTTATTAGAATTTACGTCACCGCGATATACGGATAGCGTGGGGATACTATAGCCAGCACATACTCATTTAGATTGAGAGGAGTTCCTTACAGATAATAGGATTACCTCCTTTCATTCTTGGGAATAAAAAAAGCCCTATATTTATTCAAATATAGGGCTTTTCGGCTAACTAAATGTGAGACTAATTATACTGCTGGAATTGTAATTGGTTTGCCCGCTTGCCATGTTCCTGCCAGCTTCTTAGCTTCTTCTAATTGTTTCTGCTCAAGGTCTAGTTCAATCTCTTTTTTAATTTTACTTGCTTCGCCATGACCTTCACGTGTTGCCACATCTAATAGGGCATAGGCTAAAATCGGGCTTTGTTTTACTCCTACACCTTCTTTATACATCATACCCATTGTATATTGCGCTTTATAATGGCCTTGTTCTGCTGACTGCTTGATCCAATACGCTGCTTTTTGTTCGTCTTTTTTAACGCCATTTCCTTCTAAATACAAAATTCCTAGCATTAGCTGAGATTTATAATTTTTTAGCTTTGCTGCTTTTTCAAACCATACCGCAGCCTCTACCGGGCTTTGCTCCACACCCCAACCTTTCATATACATATCAGCCAAGGCAAATTGTGCGGGTGGGAAACCTTGCTCTGCCGCCTTGCGATACCACATCACACTCTTCTCAGCATCTTTCTCGACACCCTCACCTTTGGTATACATCACACCAAGATCATACTGTGAATTTATTTCTCCTTGTTCTGCGGCTTTGGTATACCACATCGCGGCCATTTTATAGTCACGTGGAACACCTAATCCATCATCATAGAGCACACCCATAATATATTGAGATTTAACGTCACCACTATCTGCTAGTGGCTTGAACTCTACCATTGCTGTTCGATAATCACCTGACATCATGGCCGCTTTACCCTGCGTAAAATCTGCATTAGCGAGCATTGGTAGTGATGCCACTAATAATGCAGCCACTATTTTTAATTGTATTTTCATATTAGTTCCTTAAAATTTAACCTTCAATAATGCCATGTCGAATTGCTAACCTCACTAACTCAACAGGGCTATTAACTTCTAATTTTTGTTTCAATAATGTTTGATAGTTCGCCACCGTTTTTTGTCCAATATTTAATAATTTAGCGATTTCTTCAACCACTTTACCTTCAGCAAGAAGACGAAATATTTCAAATTCACGTGCGGTTAATTTTTGGGTAGGATTATCATCACCCGCCATACTTTGTAGTGCTATCTTTTGAGCCATATCTGCACTGAGATAACTTTTCCCCGCAGCTACTTGGCGCACTGCATTGACTAAATCTTCTGCTTCACTTGACTTGGCAACATAACCTACCGCACCAGATGTTAATGCTTGTGTCGCAAATGTTGCATTTTCATGCATTGAGAACATAATTATTCTTGCTGCACTATAACGGGCAACAATTCGCCGTAAGGCCTCAAGCCCACCCATGCCGGGCATCGACATATCCATTACCACTACATCTGGCAAACATTCACCAAAAAGTTGATATGCCTGTTCGCCACTATCCGCTTCAGCAATAACTTCAATTCCATCATGCTGTTCTAATAATCGTCGTACGCCTGATCTCACAACAGCGTGATCATCCGTTAACAATACCTTTATAGATGTATTCATTTCTCACCTCTCGTTAAACATGGCAGCTCAATACTTATTTTGGTTCCTTCCGGAGACGTTTTAATATCAAGTTTTCCTACCAAAGCTTCTACCCGTTCACGCATTCCCGCCAAGCCAAAACCACCTGGCTTAACCGTTTGATCGAAGCCCTTACCATCATCCTCTATTGATAACTCAATCGTCTCAGGATATTTAATTAAGTAAATCTGGATGTTTTTTGCTTGTGCGTGACGGGAAATATTAGTCAAACACTCTTGAATTAATCGATAGATAGTGATCAATATACTTTCATCCAGATCATTAAATACCCCTCTAACATCGTATTTTACAACGATGTCTTTATGTCTTTGTTGCCAACCATTAATCAACTCTTGTAATGCTATTTCCAGCCCAAACTGATCCAAACCCGAGGGGCGAAGCCGCTGTAAAATATTATGTACAATATCCATCATTTGTCTGGCAACTTGATCAATTGCAGAGGCGCTTTGCTTTGATACTTCAATTGTTTTAGCTTTCAATATTGCCGATGCATCTATATGAATAGCCGTTAAATGCTGGCCAATCTCATCATGTAACTCTCTTGCAAGATTTTTACGCTCATCTTCCTGAACTTGTATAAGCTGTTGCGTTAAGTTTCGGTTATCAGCAATACTTTCTTCCAACGTATTCGCCATCACATTAAATTTGTCACTAATACTGCTTAATTCTGGCAAATTAAACTTGGGTAGTCGTGTGGTTAAATGGCCTAACTCCAAATCCGTTAATGCCTTTAGGACACTATCAATTGGACGTAAAGCACGTCCCACAAAATAATAAATTAAGATATTAACGACAATAAAAAATAAACCTATAAAAAGTAACTGACCTTTTATTTCTTCCCATATTTCTGCGATTTCATAGGAAGGATCAGGCGTTACCACCAGTTCACCTACAATATGCCCTTTATTATAAACTTTGCGTTTTGTGATGGGCATTTCATCGGTTACATTATCCATCATTGCTTCAAACCATTTTGGAGGAGCATCAACTTTAGTTCGGTTTTTTTTATTACTATCGCGCAAACGCCCTCGGGCATCATAAAAATCAATCTTTAAATGACGTATATCCATTAGCCGATTCAACTGAAAGATACTTCCCGAGCTAACATTTGCTGGCGACATACGCCCTGAACTCAAGCTATAGCTTAATATTTCAGAATCCAGCATATGCAATGCCAAAATCGCTGTTGATGCTATTTCTGCTTGAATATTTCCCCTTGCATTTTTAATCGTAAATATGCCGCCACCTACGATTAATGTTAAAAAAAGTAAAATTGATACAATTAGGTTTATGCGTATTTTTAGAGTCATTCAGCACATCATCACAAAATAATCCAGCCAGTTTAAATAAATATCTACCAAAGCTATATAGGATAAACTCCTATTTGATAAAAACTATTCATTTTATAAAAAAAAAGCCCGATACTTTCCAGTATCAGGGCTTTCCTCAATGATTAGAGATGATGATTAGTTACTCTATCACTGCTTCACGCATGGTGACAAATTCCTCTGCAGCGGTGGGATGAATACCCACCGTCGCGTCAAAATCTGCTTTGCTTGCACCGGCTTTAATGGCAATGGCGATCCCTTGCATGATCTCGCCAGCATCTGCCCCAACCATATGTACACCCAACACCTTGTCAGTATCGCGATCCACTAATAATTTCATTAGCGTTCGTTCTTGAGATCCGCTAATGGTATGTTTCATTGAACGAAATTCAGATCGATATTTCACTACATTCGGATATTTAGATCTTGCTTGTTCCTCTGTCATTCCTACCGTGCCTATATTAGGCTGACAAAAAACCGTAGTGGCAATATTGCTATAATCAATTTCGCAAGGCTCGTGATTATAAAGCGATTTAGCTAAGGCCATGCCTTCCGCCAAAGCAACAGGGGTTAACGCCATACCGGGTGTCATATCTCCTAAAGCATAAATACTTGGCTCACTGGTTTGAAAACAGTCATTTACCGCCACATGTCCAGAAGCAGTTAATTTTACATTAACATTTTCCAAGCCTAAATTAGCTAATTGTGGCTTACGACCGGTGGCATATAGCACTGCATCGGCTATTATTTCTTGCCCTTCTTTCAAATTGACTCTCAGTGAACCGTCATCTTGTTTTTCTATTGAATCAACATGCGTGTTCAATCGTAAATTAATGCCTTTTTTGATCATCTCTGCCATCGAAAAATGACGTACTTCTTGATCAAAGCCATCTAAAATATGATCACCTCGGTGCAATTGCGTTACTTTTGATCCCAAGCCATTAAAGATCCCTGCAAATTCAACAGAAATATAACCGCCGCCAACAATGACCAATCTTTCAGGAAACGCCTCTAAATCGAAGACTTCATTCGATGACACTACGTATTCATTACCTTGAAAATCAGGGATAAATGGTTGCCCGCCTACGGCTAGCAAAATACGTTCAGCTGTATATTGCTTGCCTGCCACCTCAACTGTATGGGCATCAACAATACGACCACGACCTTTTTTCAAATCAACATTGGCACGGTCTAAGATCCCATCGTAAATACCATTTAATCGGCTGATCTCTGTTGATTTATTTTTGCGTAATGTTGCCCAATCAAAACTAGCTTTTCCTGATTGCCACCCAAAACCAGCACTCTCATTAAAATGAGCTGAATATTCAGAGGCGTAGACATAGAGTTTTTTAGGTACACAACCTACATTTACGCACGTTCCACCTAAATATAAATCTTCACATATTGCTACACGTGCGCCATATGATGCCGACATCCGACTGGCTCTTACCCCGCCTGAACCGGCACCTATCACAAATAAATCATAATCGTATTGCATTTTATTTACTTCCTAAAATTATATACCCGTCATCCCCGAGAGCTTTTATCGGGGATCTATTTAATCGATATAGATTCCCGCTTAAAGAATGCGAGAATAACGAAAAAGTGTAAACCTGCCTTTCCGAGTAATTTGGGTATTAATGCGGGTAAAGACACTGGCTACTAGCCAGTGTCTTTACCCAAAACTATTTATAATGCGTTCAACATAGTATCGACATCACTCACTTCAAACGGATCATCGGGACAGTTATCCATCAAACCTGGTTCTGCAAATAATTGTTTGAGTTCACCATCAACCACATGCATTGAATAACGCCAAGTGCGGTTACCAAAACCTAGATTTTCTTTCTTGACTAACATGCCCATCAAACGAGTAAAGTCGCCATTACCATCTGGTAGCATTTTCACTTTTTCTACACCTAGATTTTTAGACCACTGAAACATAGTGAAAGCATCATTCACGCTTAGGCAGTAAACCTCATCAACACCCTTTGCTTTTAGCTCGTCATATTTAGCTTCGAAACCGGGAAGATGAGTACTTGAACACGTTGGCGTGAACGCACCGGGAAGCGCTAGCACAACAATGCTTTTTCCTTTAAAAATATCACTTGATGTAACATCTTGCCAGCGGAATGGATTATCACCACCTAAACTTGCATCACGAACGCGGGTTTTAAATGTAATTTCTGGTACTTGTGTTGTCATTGTTATTTCCTCATTTAATGAATGTTTAATTTTATGGCTGCGTCTATCTGCAACCAGTAGAAACATTATTGAGGAAACGATAACTATTGTAAAACAAGTTATTTCTATTTATTTAATCGCTTTTTACGATTGTTAATTTTAAAGCAAAAAAAAGCCCCGATACTTTGCAGTATCGAGGCTCTTCGGTTTAGTTTTTGCTTAACGGTTGCAAATGTACATTGTTACTTCAAAACCGAAACGCATATCTGAATATTCTGGTGTAGTCCACATAATAAATACCTCTAATTAGTTGTTAACTGTAAAACCAAAAATATTTTTGGCTTCCATGGATCACACTATACTCATATCTAAAAATAAGTGTTAGAGGAAAAAACTCGATGTCACTCAGGATTTTCCTTAGTGCTTTTTATGCGTCTAATACACCACTACGAATCGCTAATCTCGCTAACTCGGCAGAATTTGATACCTCTAGTTTCTGCTTAATATTGGTATGATGCGTGCCTACTGTTTTTGGGCTTAAATTCAACACATCGGCAATATCATTGACACTTTTGCCTTCTGCAAGCAACCTAAACACTTCAAACTCTCGTTGACTTAGTACATCTAACACATCATCAGAGCCTGAAAGTTTTTGCATAGCTATTTGCTGCGCTATTTCAGGATCAATAGACATTTTACCTTGAGCCACCAGCGCTATTGCTTTAATCATTTCTTCTGGTGCACTTCGTTTGGGAATAAAGCCTTTCGCTCCGGCCTGCAATGCGCGCGTGGTAAAAACACTATCTTCATGAACACTTAATACTAAAATTCGTGCATCAGGATCACGAGCAATAATCCGTTCAATCGCGCCAATCCCGCCAATACCTGGCATCGAAATATCCATCACTACGGCATCGGGTTTATATTTGGCATAATCTTGCACCGCCTGCTCGCCGCTGCCGGCCTCCGCAACAACGGTAAATTGTTCGCCATCTTCCAATAAGCGCCGAAACCCCGCACGTACCAACTCATGATCATCAACTAATAGTATTTTTGTTGTCATACTGTTTTATCCTCTCCCAATGGTAGAGTAACAAGAATAGTGACTCCTTTTCCTAATTCACTCTCTAGTTGAAATGTTCCGCCTAAGCTTTGGGCGCGCTCTCTCATTCCTAATAAACCAAAATCAACATCAGAATGAAAATCAAGCACTTCCATACCTTTGCCATCATCAGCAATGCTGATTATAAGCTGTGAAGCATTTGAGTCATCTAATTGATTTGCCACTGAAATACTAATTTCATCAGCGCTGGCATGCCGAACAGCATTGGTAATCGATTCCTGCACGATTCGAAAGACCGTCATATTCATCGCTTCATTTAAATTATCTAGCTGTCCAGTTAAAGACAATTTAAAGTTAATATCTGGCTGCCGTGTTTGCCATGCAGAAATGCTTTCTTCTAATGTTGCCAGCAAGCCTAAATCGTCCAAAGGGCTGGGGCGCAAACGCGTAATCATATTGTGTACAACATCATAAATATGGCTCGCGACATCAATAATCGCTTGTGAGCTAGCAAATATTTTAGGTTCTTTTTCTTCACTACGATTGCGGATAAGCACCGCATCCGTTTTAATCGCAGTTAAACATTGCCCTAGTTCATCATGTAATTCACGCGCCAGATGCCGCCGTTCATTTTCTTGCACTTCTGACATATGTTGTGCCAATAACCGTGTTTCTCGAAGTTGATTTTCAGCTGCTTCGGCTTGTTTATGTTCTGTAATATCCCGCAAGGTGCAAATCACACCGCTTATATTTCGGTTAGTATCTAATAAGGGCACTGTCGATAATAATATTGACAAACTTTCGGTCTCTGAAATCGCTAAGCTTGTTTCCAGATTTTCCACTATAGTATAGCTTTGTAAAATTTCGGTTATTTTCTTTTGATTTACTGTAAAGCCTAAACTTGCTAATTCTAGCCCCAACAACGAAGATGCATTTTGATTTAACAATTGTTCTGCGGCGGGGTTGCACAGCATAATTCGCCCAGCATTATCTAACGATAAAATCGAATCACCAGATTGCTGAACCAAAACAGCTAACCGCCTATTTTCTTCCATACTTTGTTCTAGAGTTTGCCCCATTTGATTAAATGTTTGGCTGATTTTATTCATTTCTGGCAAAGAGAAACTAGGCAAGCGTAAATGAAGATCGCCGCGTTCAAAGCCTGATAATGCAGTTAATAGACGCTGCAATGGTCGCAATAACCTACCCACACCCCAATATAAAAATATGCCTGCAAACACAAAAATGGCAGAGCCTAATATTAAGATACTTCGGATATCTAACCAGCGCTCCCCAATTTCATTGATAGGAGCGGCATAAATCACCATATGTCCATTACCAAAGCGTTTGGTCAATGGCCTAACTCTTGGTAATAATAGCTTCACAAACCAATCCGGGGGTTCGACAGATTTGTATTTCTTGGGTTCGCCTTCAAACATCAACCCTTGTGAATCAAACAATAAAATATGCAGACTTCGAATTTCACTTAAGGCCTTAACAAGATCCTGCAAATTCTGATATACGCTTACTTCTCGATTTAAGTTACCTGACAGTGAAACGGTGATTATGCGTGCAGCCGAGGCCATGGTATCTTCCATCTCAAATTGTACCGATTGCCGAGCATTAGAAATCAACACCCCTGTTGTCGCTAGTAAAGAGGCCAATAATAGCAAGGCAAAAAATAACGTAACCCTTAGTTTTAAACTCATTTAACTTATTTCACACGTGTCTCGGTTAAACCTTTCGCACCTAAATTATCGACCCAGCGGATCGCAATTAAATCGTTGCTTTCTCCACCGGCAAGCTGAAAAGAAAAATAAGGGTTCCGCGCTGTCGCTGTGCCACATTTTATGGTTAATACTTCTTCTTCATTACGCCAGCAACGAATATCTTGAATAAACTCAGCAGGAATAAGTTCGTCCTGTTTATTTTTTGCACGACCAGTATGCATGGGATGTGCTAGTAGTAGGCGTACGCTAGTATTACCCTTTTTTAATTTGGCACGAATACGATCTTTAGCTGTTATACCCATAATTAGCCACACCCTCCGATATCAACCTCAACAAAACGCGATGTTTTATATAATTTACCCTCTGCCCGAATTATGGCTATCACGTTAGAGTCCTCTCTGATTTTGATCATACTTTTGAAAGGCAACAACACTGCGGGTGATAAATCAAAACTCATTGCTAAGGGGAAAGGATTTTTTTCAACCAATATGGCAACGCGTTCAATATTATCTAAATCACTTTCTATTGCCACGGGTACAGATGCCCCGTTCACAGCATAACTCGGAGGAGAGCCTACTTTAAAGTTCAATGCCTTATCCGAAGCAACTTCTGCTTGTCCAACCAAGGCCAGTAACGCATCTTCAACGGTTTCAGAGTTAAAGGCATCTTTGGGCCAATGCGCTAATAATCGCTGTGGCAATAATAAACCACTTGCCGCCACCATTGCCAATGTTGAGGCAGAGATAGTACCTTTTAAAATTGCTCTTCGTTTTTGATCTATTTTAGACATTTATAATTTTTCCATCTGAGCCAAAGATACTTCAACCTTGCGTAATTTTGAATTGATTTTAGCTAATTGAAACTCATCATTCTTGGCAAAACCCGCAGCTATACGCAATTGGTCAGCCGCCTGCTCTAATTGACCTGAGCTGTAATAATACTCTGCTAACCAACTATGTGCTTGGCTTTTCTCCCCTAAATCACCTTTTGCCTGAGCAAGTAATTTATATAACTGTCGTGAAGGCGCACCTAATTCCAACTGCCTCAATAATAACTTTTCTGCCTGCTGCGGCAAATTCACCTGCAGTAATGTCGTCACTTGCTTTAGTGTTAATGCATAATCATCAGGATATAAACGCTGGCTATCATTGTAAATCTTCAGTGCAGCTGAATACCGCCCCACAGCAACATCAATATCAGCCAATGCTAATTGATAACTTAAACGGTCACGATCGTTATCAATTAGCGTCTGCAACTCTTTTCGAGCTTTGGTGTAATCACCTTTAGCCGATAATGCCAAACTATAACCATATCGTGTTGCAGCCTGATTTAAATTGCTGCCATCTTTTAAAGCATTGGCATAATACTGGGTTAATTCAGTTAAGTTTGTAGCAGCCATAACCCGCAACTTTTCACGTATCAAATAAAACTGCAAGGTATCACTAAGCTGCCTCCTTAAAGGATATGTAACAGCACGTCCTCGTGCATCTGCAATACGAGATGTTGTCACCGGATGCGTGCGTAAAAATTCTGGCACAGCATCACTACCACCATAAAAACGGCTTGTTTGCAGTAAACGTTCAAAAAATGTCGGCATTGCCTGTGCATCAAACCCAGAGCGCACCAAGGTTTTCATGCCTAAATTGTCAGCCTCACTTTCGTGTGCCCGAGTAAAGTTTATTTGCGCTTGCACGCCTCCTGCTTGTACAGCCATCAACCCTGCAGCTCCGGCACTAGGATCTGCAATCCCCAACAATAATGCCGCAACTAATCCAACCGTAGTCGCCACATTAACCTGTTTAGATTTTTCAAAGCTACGTAATAAATGTCGCTGGGTAATATGTGCAATTTCATGTGCCAATACCGATGCCATTTCATCCTCGGTTTGACTCGTCAAGACTAAACCACTGTGCACGCCAATAAAGCCACCTGGCGCAGCAAAGGCATTGACCGTAGGATTAGGCACCATAAAGAAGGTGAAAGGTAAATGCGGTGCATCACTATTAGCCACCAACCTTGCTCCAACCGACCGTAAGTAGCTATTGACTTCAGGATCATCAATCAAATCAATTGATTGCTGTAATCGCCAGAAAAAAGACTGCCCTATCTGATATTCTTCCTGCGGTGAAATGATTGAGCCAGCACTATCCCCAATTTCAGGCAAGTCAATATCGGCAGCGTGAGCTACAAATGATGGCCCGCCCCATAACCCGAAAAAAAGTAAGGTGAAAATTATTCGCATAATAGTTATGACATTTAACTGATAACAAGGGTTCCTGCAAGACAAAAAGTGTTTTTCAGTTTATTATAGATGATTAGTTTTAATCTATTTCATATTATTTTTGAGAAAAAACATGTCAGATTTTGATAAAGAGCTCGATACTTCGGGTCTAAACTGCCCATTACCTGTGTTAAAAGCGCGTAAAGCCCTATCAGAAATGGCTATTGGTGAAAAATTACACCTCATCGTTACCGATGCTGGTGCCAACCAAGATATTCCCGCATTTTCTAAAATGACTGGAAATCCGTTAATTGAAACATTCGAAAAAGAAGATAAGCTGCACTTCATCATCGAAAAAGGTGCTGAATAATGGCTAAAAAATTAGCTATCATTGCTAGCAAAGGTACGCTTGACGGAGCTTATCCTCCATTTTTGTTAGCATCAACCGCCGTAGCACTAGGTTTTGAAGTAAAAATATTCTTCACATTCTATGGTCTACAACTACTCAACAAAAATTTAAACCTAAAGGTCTCACCGCTAGGCAACCCCGCCATGCCAATGCCCGTCCCCGTGCCTAGCATAGTGCAAGTAATTCCTGGTCTTGAGTGGTTTGCCACTTGGATGATGAAACGCAAATTAAAACAAAAAGGCGTGGCAAGCGTAGAAGAGTTGCGTGATATTTGTGTTGAAACCGGCGTCGATCTTATCGCCTGCCAAATGACAGTCGATCTATTTGATTTTGACGAAGCTAATTTCATTGATGGCATCAGCTCCGGCGGTGCAGCCACCTATTTAGAATTTGCCGGCGAAGCAGACGTAACGCTCTATATCTAAACACAGGCTTTATACGTCATCCTCGAGATCTTTTATCGAGGATCTATACCCGTGATACTTTAATTTGTAAAAAAATACTCGTCATCCCTGTATGTTCTAAGCCGGGATCTCCGCACAATTAAGACTCCGGCTAAAAGCCTACCGGAGTGACGGAGGAGAAAAACGTGTAAATTTCTTTTCGTGATTTACCCTGATGGTTACTTCGTTTCGGTAGGCTTGAAATTTCTCGTCATTTACCCTGACGGTTACTTCGTTTCGATAGGATTTTAGCCGGAATCTGTAAACGAACACACCCCACTACGCCTGCGAAAATGCCTCTTTTAACACCGCTTGCATCAGTTGTTTAGCGTGGTGTTGGTTGTCGGTGATTTGGCTTTCCAGTTGGTCGCAGAGGGCAAGCAGTTTTTCGACTTTGGCGACGATGGCTTTTTGTTCTTGGAGTGGTGGGAGAGGAAATCTTAATTTATTTACGGCATCCTTTGTAATAGTAGATGTTGCTGTCCCACTTGAAAACGAAACCACGTATTCATAACTTGATTTAAGATAGAAATAGGCATATCTACTTGATATAGTTTCTTTATTAAATCTAAGTAAAAACAAATTCATTGCAAGAGACATTGGTTGCTTTCTATCATCAACAAAAAACACCGCTCCTGGATCTGCAATTTTATTCATAATCAAATCTTCAGGATACACTTTTGATTTACTAAGGAAATTATAAGCGGATTCTGTAATATATTTATACTTGAATTTGGATTTATAGTGAAAGTTGGTTGTTCTTAACATTATCGCAAAGTTAGGCCTGTCTAATAATTGTACATTTTTCTTTAATTTTTCATATGCACCATTTGCGTGATAATCAGTTAAAAATTCCAGAATCTCCCCCAACCGACACCAAACCCACCCATCAGGCAATTCAAACGGTTTTTCTTCCTCACTAATCGGGGGTAGTGGTTTTTGTTTTTTGATTTTTTTATCTTTAATCAGCTGGGCTTTTTCTGCCTGTATACGTGCCAGTAGTTCACTGGCTTGTTCGACATCGGGGTTTTTCTCGCGCCAATCGGCGGTGAGCTTGCCTTCAATCGCTTCTTGCAAAATCTGATGACGCAGTTTTTTAAGCAGGGTTTGTTGGTGGGTGAGCTCTTCTTTTAAGTTATTATTGTTCTGTTTATTTCTCCTAAATGTTGAAATAAACGTACTTTGCTCTTCACGCGGGGGAATATTAATTTTTTGATTAAAAAACTTATTTTTTTGTAACCTGATTCGTTGAGTTGTTCCATCGCTACCTTTTCGGCAAATTTCATCGAACCATTTAGTTGATGTCAATTCCAAAAATAATTGCTTATCAACAATAGATTCATCAATATCAAAATACCAGAAGTCATTCGTGACTATTGCTCCATCCAATTCTTTGGGAACAATGCCAAAAGCTCCATTTCTAGCATCAATACCAGAAAGTATGAAATCTCCTTCTTTTACTTCATACATTTTTGACTTGATGTTGGATGCCAGTTTTTCTTCACGAAGAACAATACCTTTATGATTCATTTTAATAGTAACAAGTTTATATTTTTTGTTATCTATTAATGATATTGGTCGTCTTATACGATGAAGAAAATCACCAATTAGTACGGATTGGACATTCCCCACTAACCCAACTCCCCACGAAGCTCTGCCAATAATTCATCACTTTTAGCAAATGACTGATGCAACATGTCCAACAATTCACCACTGCTATATTGCTTTTCTGCTTCGGGCTGGTGTGGGTTTTTAATATCGAGGTTGTAGCCATTGGCTTTGATGGTTTCTAACTCCACTTGCCATGCTTGTTCATTGGCTTGCCTATTCTTCCACCATTGTTTTAAGCCATCAAACTCGGCTAGTTGAATGGGTTTGGTTTTAGAATAGGCTTTATAGCCTTCGGGTAGTTTATGCTCAAAATACCAGACCTTTTTGGTTGGTTCACCTTTGGTGAAAAACAGCAGATTGGTAGCAACCGAGGCATAGGGCTGAAACACAGAATTAGGCAGGCGAATAATAGTGTGTAGATTGCAATCTTCTAATAGTTTTTGGCGAATACGTTGTTTTACGCCATCGCCCGTCAGTGAACCATCGGGCAATACAATCGCCGCTCTGCCGCCGTCTTTTAGCAGGTGAATCATTAAGATTAAAAATACATCAGCTGATTCTTTGGTGCGGTAGGTTTGTGGAAAGTTATTTTCATTATTATTCGACACCACGCCACCAAACGGTGGATTGGCGAGAATCAAATCCACTCTATCTTTTTGGCGATATTCTGATAAC
>JALSLH010000027.1 GCA_026988435.1 Methylophaga sp. | reverse complement strand
GCCTTACTCGCCTGACCTTAACCCAATTGAATTGGCATGGAATAAAATTAAACAGTACTTACGTAAAAAAAGACCACGAACCGTTGATACGTTATATCAAGCTTATGCTGAAGGATTGAAATGCATTCGCTGAAAATCAGGGAAACGGAGCGATAGCGAAGTGATGATTTTTAGTCCGCAGTAGGCGACAGGGAAATTCGCCAATCCGAAGTGCACTGCGATAGCAGTGCGCGAGGGAGGCTAGTAGTTATCCCGACAGCCGTCAAGCCATTTGAGGTAGCTTTAACGTAGCGGCTTTTGTGCGAAGTTGAAGCGGACGCAGGGCGTACTGGGGCTTATCCAATTCGCTCCGTATGTGAATGAATATTTGGCGACAGGAGTCCCAAGTATTTCATGAGGTAGGATGGCGCGCCTAAGTAAAGGTAATGCTCAGAGCTTTGTTAATCACTCAATGACGTTCGCTACTTAAGTGGGACATGTAATACAGTAAAAGCTTTTAAAAGTCGTTGGTTGAGCGACTGAGCATGGATTGAAGGTTGTCGAATATCGAAATGTAACAATTTGGTCCACTTGACCGTTGGCCGCGCAGATTTTTTGCTAAGCTCATCGTTTATCAAAAGTCTGTGCTTTTGCAGATTTCACCGAACATCTGCCAACGTCAAGTGAGCATGGCGTTCGGAAACAATTAAAGACAGACCATTAATGGATTTACGCATATCGGTAAAGCCCGTTGCCAGATACACCTGATGAACAGAAAGCCCCACTAACATGCAATGGAACTCACTAGCTCAAGCACGGGTTTTAAGGAAGATATCTCTGAATTTAGCGAAATCTCCAGACTAAATCCATTGGCATGACTGATTTTAATGAGAGGGGCAACAGGGGATGTGCTTAGCGTAGCAATCCCCTCAGGGATCAATTTAACTGGCATCAGCTTACCCTTTTTAGCAGCAGCCGGTGCAGCAGCAAACTTCTTTTTATAATAGCTGAAAATATGCGGCTTGATAACGTGCTGCTGACAATAAGCCACCTGAGTTAATCCGCTCGTTTTCCAGTTTGCGATATGCTCTTGGATAAGTGTGTGATCTTGGTATTGGTGCATATAGCCTCCCATTTTGAAATGAAAAGCTTAGTTTGCACTTATTTTAGGCGGTTAAGAATGTGGGGTTTAATTGACGTTTGCGTCTATTGCTTCAAATTTTAGCCATAAGGTTTTGAAGGTGTCGGTAATAGAGGGGGCGTTCGTTTTTACGCATTGGGTGACTTTTTGTATATCAAACCATTGTCCGTCGTCAATTTCGTCGGCTTCTAAGGTAAAGGGGCCGTTGTGTTGGCAGCGATATACTTGTACAAATTCCATGCCCGTTTCTGGAATGGCAGGCAATTTGAATAAAAAGCTAAGCGTATCACCAATGCATACGCCAAGTTCTTCAATGGTTTCTCTATGGGCGCAGGCATCATAGCTTTCACCGGCATCTACATGCCCTGCGGCTGAGGTATCCCAGAGTCCAGCATTGACATCTTTAGTTAATGCGCGTTTTTGTAAAAAAACTTGATTGGCGTCATTAAATACTAAAATATGTACAGCTCTATGGCGTAAACCGAGTTGATGGACTTCTTTGCGCGGTCTATTTTCAATAAAGTTATCGTATTCATCGACAACAGTAATAAGTTCGTGATTCATAGGTCTCCAAGTAAATGGCTGGTAAGAAAGTCTTTAGCCTTGTTTACTAATGGGGTATTCTAAATCAATCAGAACAGAGTGTGGTAGAAATATGGCAAGACGTAGTGAACATAGTCAGGAAGAAATAAAGCAAATGATACTGGAAGCGGCCGAAGATATCGTTCAAGAATACGGTTTTTCAGCCTTAAAAGTGCGCAAAATTGCTGCGGATATAGGTTATACGGTGGGTAGTATTTATATGGTTTTTACGGGGATGGATGATTTAATTATGCATATCAAAATGCGTACTTGGCAAAAACTAGCAAAATCTATTGAGAGCTATATGGCGACGACAGAAATTCAGGTGCCAATAGAGGCGTTTGCGCTTGGTTATTTAGATTTTGTGGTTGCTAATGAGGGTTTGTGGCGTATGTTATTTGAGCATCATTTGCCTATAGGTAAGGCGGCAGTTCCTGAAGGATACTTGCAGGCGCAGGTCGGTGTGTTGTTGCTGGCTGACAGGCAATTTAAAAAACTTGGTGATCAGTGCCCTGATAAGCAGGTTGTACGCGCACTAGTTAATAGTATGCAGGGGGTGAGTATGCAATTACTAATACAACAGCTTTCTGATGAAAGTATCGCCGTGGCTAAATTAGAAATGCTACTGCTAGTTAGTTGTTTTATGAGAGGTTGGCAAACGCGTTGATTTGCCGAGTAGCCGCATGATAACTTGTGGAGGTTATTGATTTTTTTTCTATTATTGATCGGAGGTCATTCTTGCTGGATAGAAATAGAGCTGGCTCAAGTGTACCTCAGTAAAAATGTACGCCGCATGGAACATTGCCCCTTTGTTGATAAAGGCTGTTATTACACGCATCGATTCTGCCGATTAATCAGCGGGCTCTGTTGGCGCATGAGTATTGATACTATTTCAAGACATTTAGGTTTACACGGGGAAAGTACCAAAAATATTGATAAAGCGTATTTACACAACTTTTGTCAATTTGATGAGCACTGACCGTCTTGTTGCGAACCTACCTCTTTAATAATGCCAGTAGAAGCTTCTTCTATGCGTTGGCCTGCCAATTCGCTCTCTATGGCACGAATGATAGACGCATTAAGTTTAGTTATCTGATAGCAAGGGACCGTGGGTATTGCATGGCTATTGCCAACCCCAGAATCATCAGTTAAAAACAAATAACGAGAATGAGTGAGTACCGAAATTGAGCGCATGAGGTATTCGGCGGTATCAGCAACACCACTGGCGGCTAAAGAATAAATATGAACCCCTTTCTCTCG
>JALSLH010000026.1 GCA_026988435.1 Methylophaga sp. | reverse complement strand
CCCTAATTCTTCTGATAGCCATGGAAATAATGATGTTTGAATATTAAGCCAAGTTTGTGCTAATGTATCGTTTAACTTACTCATTTATTGGTACTTTTAGATTGTTTTTAGGCTTCCTATTTTACCACTTATGAGTAAGTTCTTTTTTTTAGCTCATCTTGCTAAGAATATTCTTCGGTTTTATTGGTTTTGCAAGAGGCTCTACTGTTTTATAAAAAATTTTTCACCTGTTATTTTTTCAGGCAACCTGAGCAGATATACGACAACCAAGCCCTAGAAAAGCTTTTCCCAATCTTACTAAAAAAGTTACCCACAATTTTTGTGGGCAACTTTTTACCCATTGCATGAGCCACTTAAGAAATAAAACTATTTTGTCAGGTAACGTGTTTTTTTTAAACAGCAATGATAGAATCAAAGCATTAGTAATGGTAATTTTTATAAATCATGTCCACTGACTCCCAACCCATTTCTGCAAGTTCACCTGCTTTTGAATTTAAAAGTGGCGTAATTACCATTCCGGTACTCAACCTATTTAGTACTGATATTAATGTAATTACTCATCAACTACGCGAAAAAATAAAGCAAGCACCTGAATTCTTTACTAATTCATCGCTATTGCTAGACCTCAGTCCACTACAAGATCAGGAACTGAACCTTGCCTTACTGGTTGATGCCATTCGTAACTCAGGTATGCGCCCCATTGGCGTTCGAGGTGGCACAGCTAGCCAGCATCAAGATGCTAAAGATTTAATGCTGCCCATTATGACTTCTCAAAACAGTATCAGCAGCAAACAAGCAGCCCCGGTAAAAGTAGAAATACCGACGCAAGAAAGCTCTGAACCAGTAGCAAGCACCACTATTGCGAGTACGGTCATCAATCAACCTATACGCTCCGGCCAGCGCATTTATGTTAAAGGGGATTTAATCATCATTGCCCAAGTTAGCGCAGGCGCTGAAGTCATAGCTGAAGGTAACATTCATATTTATGGTTCTTTAAGAGGTAGAGCTTTAGCCGGTGTACAAGGCGATGAAAATGCTCAAATTTTCTGCTCAGATTTACAGGCCGAACTTGTCTCTGTCGCAGGAAATTATCGTATCAGTGAAGATTTAAATGAATCAAACCGTAATACACCGGTACAAATTTTTCTCAATAACCAAGCATTAATTATTAAAAATATTTAGGAGACAATCCATTGGCTAGAATTATCGTTGTAACATCTGGAAAGGGCGGAGTGGGCAAAACCACCACCAGTGCCGCAATTGCCATGGGACTTGCAAAAAAAGGACACAAAACAGCCGTTATCGACTTCGATGTTGGTCTACGTAACTTAGACCTTGTTTTAGGCTGTGAGCGTCGCGTTGTTTATGACTTTGTCAATGTTATTAATAACGAAGCAAATTTAAACCAAGCCTTAATTAAAGATAAACGCTGTAACCAGCTATATATTCTTCCTGCCTCCCAAACTCGCGACAAAGATGCCTTAACTAAAGAAGGCGTAGGTAAAGTGCTAGAGGAATTATCAAAAACGTTTAAATATATTGTTTGTGATTCACCTGCAGGTATTGAACGTGGTGCGAATCTAGCGATGTATTTTGCTGATGATGCTTTTGTTGTAACCAATCCTGAAGTTTCATCAGTACGTGACTCAGATCGTATGCTAGGTATTTTATCAAGCAAATCAAAACGCGCTGAACTGGATGAAGAGCCCATAAAAGAATACCTTTTGCTCTCCCGTTACGATCCTAAGCGCGTAAAATTAGGCGCTATGTTAAGTGTTGAAGATGTACAAGACATTCTTTCTTTGCATTTGCTGGGTGTTATTCCCGAGTCACAGTCAGTGCTTAGCGCATCAAATGCCGGAGAACCTATTATTCTTGATGAAAATAGCGATGCTGGACAAGCCTATGCAGATATTGTTGACCGTTATTTAGGCGAAGATAAGCCTCACAGATTTATTGATGAAGAAAAAAAAGGCCTCTTTGGACGCCTATTTAGGAGTTAATCATGAGCTTACTTGATTACTTTAAAACCACTAAACCCAACTCTGCTAAAGTTGCGAAAGAACGTTTACAAATTCTTGTTGCACACGAGAGAAATGCACGTAACCAACCTTCTTACCTGCCTGCATTACAGCAAGAGTTATTAAAAGTAATACAAAAATATATTAAAGTTGATCAAGATGCTATATCCGTCAACTTTGATAGTGATGATGAGCAAGAAACACTAGAGCTTAATATTGTTCTGCCTGAGCACACAAATAATTAATTGTTATTTTTTAAAATTTTTTCTTATCTTAATGAGGTGTATCTATGAGTGATCCAATTGGAAATTCTGCTGGAATAATCTGGAAATTTTTAAATGCCAACGGCCCGTCAAGTGCAAATAAAATTAGCACCGAAACAGGCTTAAGCAAAAATAATTTGCAACGCGGCATAGGCTGGTTAGCTTGCGAAGGCAAACTAAGTTTTGAAATGAATGGCCGTACAGAAACTATTTCTTTAGTTTAAAAGTTAAGTCTTAACAGAAGCGGAAATCTTTATTTCCGCTTCTGTTAAACTCTAAGTATTAACTCTAAAAATTTTCAGTAATAGACTGCTCTTGTAACGTACTTTATAAGAACAGACTATCATGAAGAGCACAAAAAAACCTTTGTGTATTAGCCCAATTAAAAAGCCTTCCTACTCTTTGCAATAAAGGTTTAAGGTTTGCTAATTTTAAAGCTACCCATAGACCAGCCTAGATCATAGCCTGTTCCTTTTCCTGACAATGTTACAGTGCGTGCCCCTCTTGGTATCCAACGCCCTTCTACTGACTTACCAAACCCTGCATGCCCACCTAGCTCAAAGGCTCCACCATAAATATCATCGATACTTTGTACACCGCGAATTTTACCTTTGCCATCAGTAATCTCTGAAGCGCCAAAGGTAAAACCACCCCCTTTTAAACTCAAATCCACATTCGCTTTTTTGCCACTAGGACAAGTTACAACGCCCGAACCTTTATAGGTTTTATAAAAGGCCGACCAGCCTTTCATGGTATATTTCAAATCGCACTCTTCCGCTTCTGTAGTAAAAGAAAAAGACATTAAAAAAAGTGAGCTTGCGAGCAAGCTTAAGACTGGTTTTTTCATTATATATTCCTAGTTATATTTGCTCTTGACCTAAAAATCCTTAAAAAACAGGCACTCTACATAGAGTTTACAAAAGCGAATTTTATACGCCTTCTCATTTCTATTATTGATAAATGCTAAAACTTGCGACTAAGTCCTCAGCCTGCTGACTTAATGCATTAAGCCGATCCGTTAGCTGTTGCTGAAACTCGGCAATCTGCTCAGGAGAGATGCGTTTTTCTACTACAATCGGCTCACCCACCACTATTTGTACCGTACTATACGGCAAAGGTAAAAAGAAATTATCCCAACTCTTTAAGTGAATTTTCCTACTGCAAGCATTAGCCATCGGAATAAGCGGTGCGCCACTGAGTTGCGCCAACGTTACCACGCCGATTTTAGCTTCTCTAGCAGGCCCCAAAGGGCCATCTACTGCCGTACCTACACTGCACTTATCCTTACTAATTGCCTGATAAATATCGCGCATCGCAAGCGCACCTGTCCGATGCTCAGAGCCACGAATAACCCCCACGCCTAAATTAGTTAAAACCGCATCGCCTATATCTCCATCTTTAGAAGGGCTGACTAGAATACTGGTTTTAACCCCTTGTTCACGTAGGCTGAGCAAGAAATCTATCGAAAATGTCATTTGCTGATGCCAATAACAAGGCAAGATAGGCCGCTGCTCCGCGATAAATTCCTGCAGATTCTCTGCGCCGGCAATATTAATTGTGCAGGTTTTATGGAGTAACTTGATATAACCGGTCAAAATCGCAGGTGCGATTTTTTGCTTAAGTACCTTATTTAACCAATATTTCAAAGTCTATTCCTCTTTTTTAGCGTTTTGTTCCAGAAATGTAGCTAACTGAGCAATACTTGGATAATCAAATAAATCAGTCAAATCAACTTGACCAGGAAAAAGTTGATCTAAGCGCTCATGAATTTGCGTCAAAGAAAGTGAACTAATACCAATCTCAAACAAATCATCTTCTGGTGCAATGGTACGCTCGGGTATCACTTCCTTACAAATCTGCATTAATTGCTGCTCTATAGAACCTTCTGCACTCCCTTCGCTTACAAGCTCTGAACTGGATAATTGCTTAATTTTCGCCAATGTATCCGTGTATTTCCCTGCTATATAATGATTAGCAAGAATAAAGCGCTGTACCTTACCACTAGTGGTTTTAGGGTAAGCTGATACAGGAATCACTTCAGCGACCTCAATACCTACATCTTTTGCTAACGCGCCACGTATGGCATTAGCAATGGGAATAAATTCACTAAGTTCGCCTTTATAAGTAACAAAAACCGCTAAAGCTTCACCGTTATTGCCTGGAACCGTACAGGCAGCTGCTTTTTGCTGACCCATCTCAGGCAAGACCTCACATAACTGCTCTAAATCATGAGCGTGATAATTTTGCCCATTAACAATAATTAAGTCTTTAAAACGCCCCGTTAATACCAGCTGTTTTTGATAGATAAACCCTATATCTCCGGTATCTAACCAACCCTCTTGATTAATAGTTTCAGTATTTAATTGCACATCATCATAATAACCTTTAGTCACATTCTCGCCACGAATAAAAACATGCCCTAAAGTTTTCTCAGGCAATTCTTTGCCTGCGTTATCTGCCACCATCAACTCACTTTCAGACACTGCTGTTCCTAGCAAAACCAACTCCAAACTATCGGCATCATCTACAGCCACTAAAGCAATATTATCGCCTAATTGCAGCTGTTGACGATCAACAAAAACAGATTGCACTTTTGCCGTAGGCTCTGTAAATGCAGCAGCTAAAGAAGCTTCAGCCAAGCCATAAACAGGAAAAATAACGGTATCGCGGAAACCAAAAGGTTTTAAAGTTTGGTTGAACTCTGCACATAAAGCCGCAGATATTTGCTCCGCGCCATTAAAAATCAAGCGTAATGACGACAAATCCAAATGCGCCTGCTTTTCTGCATTAAAATATTTTAAAATATGTTGGTAAGCAAAATTAGGTGCTGCAGAAACCGTTGCTCGTTTTTCGCTGATTTTATCCAGCCATAAATTAGGTCGGCGCACAAACAACTCGGGCGGCATTAAATAAACATCGGTATTTAATACTAAAGGCGATAAATGAAAGCCAATAATTCCCATATCATGCGTTAATGGCATCCAGCTTAAGCTAACATCATTTTGAGTAGCTGCACTGCCGATTAAAATGGAGCGAATATTAGTCATTAAATTATGATGACTTAACACCACACCTTTGGGCTCGCCCGTTGAGCCTGATGAGAACTGAATAAAAGCCGTGTCTTGCGGGAGAATATCAGCAAGCGTAGCTTGATTTTGATCCACTTGAATTTGCTCAGAAATCAACGTTTGCTTTTCTAGCAAAGGTTTCATTTCAGCTAACTGATGCTCATCAGCATATTGCAATAAGTACTGCAATAAACTTGCCGAAGTCCAAATAAACGGCTTATGTAATTTTTGCGCTACTGATAAAACACGTTTATACGCAGCATTTTGTCTAGTAGCACTCAAAGGTACGACAATAATCCCGCCCAATAAAGCCGCCCAGAAGACATCGACAAACTGCTCATTATTATCCGCCAGCAAAATCAACTCATCCCCTTGCTGCATGCCTGCTTGTTGTAATTGATATAACAAACACAAGGCACGCTGGTATAACTGCGCATAACTAACCGTTACTTCATCATTCTTACCTTTAATATAGGTAATGCTTTTATCACCTTTAGCGGCGTGCTGTAGGGCTTCGGTTAGCGTGAGTGGAAAAAATGTTTCGCTCATGTCGTGTTTATCTGTAAGTTGCATGTAAAAAGATATCTTGTTTCGGCCTTAAATTGACCAAGGGCTCTAATTCAACGGTCTGCCCCGGAACCAATTCGAAATGTATTTTTTGAATAATACGGCTGATATGCACTGCCATTTCTTGAATAGCCATACTATCGCCTATACAGCGCCTAGGGCCAATGGCAAAAGGCAAATACGCACCGATATGATGCTTGGCTTTATTTTCTGGGCTAAAACGCTGCGGATCAAAAACTTCAGGATCAGGCCAATACGCTACATTTCGATGCATCAAATAAGGCGGAATCAAAATATCCGTCCCCGCAGGGATATCGGTACCCTTATAGTGATCATCTGCCAAAGCTTGTCGCGTCAGCACCCAAACAGGCGGATATAAACGCATAGATTCATCTAATACTTGCTCGGTAAATTTTAGTTGCCCAATATCCGCCATGCTTGGTTCTGAATCTAACGGCATATATTGCTGACTTTCCGCTAAAACTTGCTGTTCAATATCCGTATGTTGCGTGAGTAAATACCAGGTCCAATTCAGCACACTTGCAGTGGTTTCATGACCCGCGATAATCATGGTTAAAATTTCATCAATTTGCAATTTTTCTGGCATAGCCTCACCGCTACGCTTTTCCGTTGCATTCATAACCATCGTTAACAAATCAAAGGGCTGGCGATTTTCTGCACGGCGGCGCTGCATCATATCGCTAACTAAATGTGTCAACTGGCGGAAACGCCGTGCAAATAGTAAATCTCGTGCGGAATCATCCGTCACCATAAGAAATGGATTCTCGCCTGTTTCTGCAATAATGCGCTCTAAATCTTCACTAAACAAAGCATGTAAAATAAAATCTAGCGCAGTCTGGCTCATAGACTCAGTCAAATTTATCGGTTTGCCCGCCCTAATATTATTATCCCAGCTAGCGATTAACTTATCCGCACAGTGCGTCATTAAGGGCAATTGTTGGGTCAGTAATTTATGACTAAAAAGCGGCTGCATCATTTTACGCTGGCGCTTCCAGAGCTCGCCCTCACTAACAATAATACCGCGCCCCAATAAGACATTAATTTGCTTAATGCCCACGCCTTTTTTGTAATTTTTATAATTTGTGACCAAGATATGTTTAGCCATATCCGGATCACAAACGTTATAAACCCAGCTATTCTGGTCGGGAAATTTAGCTTTAAAGACATTACCCTCAGTCGCTACCAATCCCGTGAGCTGAGGCAAAACCTGCTCAAGCTGATGGTAATCAATAACAATATCCTCACCAGGAGGTAGGTTTAATGGTTCTGAATCAGGCATTCTGGGTTCACTGTGTTAATTTACATCATCAATTTAAAACGGGCATACTAAATCTGTAGGGTGTGGCTTTAGCCCGCCTCTAAATGCTCTGTTGCATTGGCAGGCTAAAGCCACACCCTACTTAGCGTTATGTCCCGGTTTAAATAGTTAGTCTAACTACCTACTATTAACTAATAATAGTCTAAAAAATTAAGCAAATTCTAACACAGTACAGCAAGCCCCAATAGAATTACATCCACTCCTTTTATTTGCCAATTAACAACTGTTAAAATGACTTATGAAATTATTAACACTTCAAGCACAGCACTTTCTTCTACTCGCAGCCCTGCTAATTCTTAATGCCTGCGCCCCAACACCGGTAGGAGAGTTTATCCCCTACTACCAAGCAGAAACAGAAAAACCTTATGCCGATGTACTCGCTGAATTAGAAATTGCCATTTCCGAACATAATTTCAGAATTACTGGCCACAGCCGCGTGGGTAAAGTCATTCGTGACCGTGGCACAAAAAATTTCCCTGAATATGATACCTTACAATTTTGCAATCTCACTCACGCCAAAACCTTATTACTTATGTCACCTCATGCGGTACGACACATGCCCTGTAATATTGTGACTTATCAGTTTCAAGGAAAAACGATAGTCCGCACACATTTAATGCCGACTAATACTGACAATCCAGAGCTTAACCGCTTTTCAGCCAAAATGAATATCATGTTGAAAGCAATGGTTGATTTTGCCGTAGAATAAACTTAACTCACTGGTATACGACATCAACATGGACCACTTTATTTGGAATTTTGACCCTGTTTTAATCAGCTTTCAGTCCATTCGTATTCATTGGTACGGACTGATGTTTGCCTTGGCACTATTGAGCAATTATTTATTAATGCACTGGATTTACTGGCGCGAACTCGGCAATACAGAGGATGTCGACCGTCTGCTGTGGTATTGCATGGGTGGCACAGTGCTTGGCGCTCGGCTAGGCCATGTTATTTTTTACAACCCTACTTATTATTTAAGCAATCCCAGCAAGATTTTTGCTATTTGGGAGGGGGGGCTCGCCAGCCATGGCGGCGTGCTCGGCGTTTTAATTGCCCTGTATATTTATCAGCGTAAAGCCAGCTTTAATTACTTGTGGATTTTAGACCGGGCTGCTATTGCTGCCGCTTTTAGTGGCAGTTTGATCCGTGTCGGTAATTTTTTAAATTCAGAAATTGCAGGTACGGCTAGCGACGTACCATGGGCTGTTATTTTTACTCGTATTGATGAAATCCCAAGGCATCCCGTACAACTCTATGAAGCATTTAGTTATGCCTGTATTTCTTTTTTTCTCTTCTATTGTTATCAGCGTAGCAAAACATTTAATTTAAATGGCCGCTTATTTGCGTGGTTTCTGATACTTATTTTTAGTACTCGCTTTGTTCTAGAGTTTTTTAAAGTCAATCTCAACAGTTACAGCAATCATTTTTGGTTAGACACCGGACAATTACTCAGCATCCCGTTTATCTTAAGCGGCTACTACTTACTCCACCGAGCACACAAAAATTTATGAGCGATGATTCAACCTTCAAAATTCGCATGGCAGTTTATGCCTTAAAACAAGGTAAAATCATTGCTTACCCCACTGAAGCCGTTTATGGCTTAGGCTGCGATCCATTAAATGAAAATTCCGTCATAAATTTACTGGATATAAAGCATCGCCCAATACACAAAGGGCTAATTTTAATTGCCTCTGACTTTTCCCAATTACAGCCCTTCCTAAAACCAACTACCAGCATACTTAAGCGAATCATGCCTAGCTGGCCTGGTCCTGTTACCTGGGTTGTTCCCGCTCAAGATTGGGTACCAAAATATTTAAAAGGCGAGCACAACTCATTAGCTGTACGTGTTAGCGCCCATCCACTAGTACAACAACTGTGCTCCACTTATGGCGGAGCAATTGTTTCCACTAGCGCAAATATTAGCAATCAAGCTCCCGCGCACTCATCACTAGCCGTGCGCCAAAATCTAAATACCGAAAATATATTCATACTTCCTGGCACAACACCTAAACATGCACAGCCCACCGCTATTTATAATGCCTTAGATGGACGTTGCCTACGCGTTTCTTAGCTAGTGATTGACCTCTATTTTAAGCACTCATCATAGCAGATGTATATATTGCTCTCGCTATGCTCAAAGTTAGCTGCGCTGAATATTTTAATATTGTCTTGAACACAGGTATAATCAATCGTTTTTTGCTAACGCAATAAGCGACTTTTTCGCTATGCCGTCAGCGTATTATCTTTGCAGGAGCAGTTAATGACCGCATTAGTGGGTATTATCATGGGTTCAACCTCAGACTGGGAAACGATGAGTTTCGCAACTGAAAAACTAGAACTACTCGGCATCCCTTTTGAAGTCGAGGTAGTTTCCGCTCATCGTACGCCAGATAAACTTTTTTCTTATGCTGAAAGTGCAGAGAACAAGGGCTTAGAAGTCATTATTGCCGGTGCTGGTGGTGCAGCGCATTTACCTGGCATGGTAGCCGCAAAAACTATTGTTCCTGTATTAGGCGTTCCTGTGCAATCTAAAGCATTAAATGGCATGGATTCTTTATTATCTATCGCACAAATGCCTGCAGGAATTCCTGTCGGTACATTGGCGATTGGTAAGGCGGGGGCTACTAATGCTGCACTATTAGCCGCTGCGATTATTGCCAACAAACATAATGAATATAAAGCCCCATTAAATGCGTTTCGCCAAGCACAAACAGAAGCTGTTTTAGCCAATTCAGACCCTCGGGAGCTAGATTAATGATTATTGGTATTTTAGGTGCAGGGCAATTAGCGCGTATGTTAGCGCTTGCCGGCAAACCCTTAGGTCTTAAATTTATTTTCTTAGATCCAACACCTGAATCTTGCGCAGCTGACCTAGGTAAACACCTTATTGGTGATTACACGGATAAAGCATTATTAACACAGTTTGCAGCAGAAGCCGACATTATCACCTATGAATTTGAAAATGTCCCTGTGGAAATCATTCACTTTCTAGCCGAAAGCACACCCGTCTATCCACCAGAAAAAGCCTTGGCAGTCAGTCAAGATCGCATTACGGAAAAACAGTTTTGCCGTAACCTAGGCATTCCTACAGCCGCTTTCGCGACAGTATCCAGCTTAGCTGATTTAGAACAAGCAATGACCAGCATTGGCTATCCAGCTATTTTAAAAACTCGCCGTTTTGGCTACGATGGTAAAGGGCAAGTGGTTTTACGTAAGGCGCAAGACTTAGCTGATGCATGGGATGCGGTACAAAATGCACCTTGTGTGGTTGAAAGCTTTGTCCCTTTTGATCGAGAAGTGTCTATTATTGCTAGCCGTAACGTATCCGGTCACACTGTTTACTACCCTTTATCTGAAAACACACATGAAAAAGGCATTTTACGTTTAGCCAAAAACACCTTAAGAGATCCATTACAAGCACAGGCAGAGCAGATGATTAACACCCTGCTCACCGCACTTGATTATGTTGGCACGATTGCTTTAGAGTTATTTGCTGTTGACGATCAGCTAATCGTCAATGAATTCGCACCACGCGTACATAATTCAGGTCATTGGACTATCGAAGGCTCTGAAACCAGCCAATTTGAAAACCATTTAAGAGCGATTATCGACTGGCCTTTAGGAGCAACGAATTCAATTGGTTATGCCGCGATGCAAAATTTTATCGGAGGCGTACCTGCCAATGATAAATTACTATCTTTGTCCCAAGTTCATCTACACTTATACGATAAAGCCGCTAGAAAAGGACGTAAAATTGCTCATGCAACGGCTAGAACAGATTCATTAGAAAACTTTACCGATTTAATTGCATTACTTACTGAGCTTGCTAAGCAAAGTGATGATTCATAACTACCTCTTTTCACTCAACCTCTATATCTATCCTTATGAAAAATATTGAAAACCCTGTTGTTTCTATCCACTATACTTTAACTAACAAAGCTGGCGAAAAATTAGATAGCTCGATTGGCTCTGAGCCACTCACTTATATACAAGGTGCGGGGAATATTATTCCTGGTTTAGAAAGTGCGCTTGCTGATAAATCTGTGGGCGATAAGTTAACTGTTACCATCGAACCAAAAGATGCTTACGGTGAGCGTAACGAAGAACACATCCAAACAGTTCCAAAAGAAATGTTTCAAGGTATTGATAATATCGAAGTCGGTATGCAATTCCAAGCAGACTCTAGCAATGGTCCAGCCATTGTAACGATTACCGCAGTAGAAGGTGATCAAGTGTCTGTTGATGGCAATCACCCTTTAGCGGGTGAGCAACTTACGTTTGATGTGGAAATTATGGATATCCGTCCAGCCACAGAATCCGAAATGGAACACGGCCATATTCATGGCGAAAGTTGTAACCACGGCTAATTCCATTTTTATAGGTAGTTAGGGTTTTCTACATCTGCTAGATAACCTTGACTACACGACTAACCCAGGAGTCCTATGGACCAACTACAATCAGGTATTCGTATTACTGTACGTGCCGTTATTATTCAAGAAGGTAAAATTCTTTTAATCAAAAAAAATAGCCCAACCGATGGTATTCGCTATACTTTGCCGGGCGGCGCATTAAATGCGGGGGAAACATTACATCAAGCCGTTATCCGTGAATGCATAGAAGAAATCAATACCCCTGTCGTCGCACATGATGTATTGCATATAGCCGACCTATTTATTCCCAAGCTAGAGCCACAGCCCTATACCCGCCACCAATTAGAAATATTAATTGACTGCCAGGTTCCAGATAACTACATCCCTAGCACAGGCCCTGAACCAGACAAACATCAAATAGGAGTGGAGTGGCTAGCATTACAAGAACTTTCTGACTATAGCATTTCCCCTGATTTTTTTGCAGCACTGCTTATTAATTTACATTCAGGTGAGCATGATGTTTACGTAGGCTCTGTTGCTTAACAAGGCATACAATCAATAAAACAGAATGAAGCACTGCACCACCCCCATCAAAAGAACCAGCGTATCCATCCACAAGTTCAAACTCATTCGAGCAGTGCGGATAAATCCGCACCTACCACTCGGCATGCCTATATACCTAAGCTATCCCAGATCTCATCCACTTTCTTTACTACGTCATCAGTCATAGTAATAGTCCTACCCCACTCTCGGGTAGTTTCACCCGGCCATTTATTGGTTGCATCAAAACCGACTTTAGAACCTAGACCTGAAACTGGAGAAGCAAAGTCTAAATAATCAATCGGGGTATTTTCCAAAATAGTTAAATCCCGTGCCGGATCCATACGCGTAGTAATTGCCCAGATGACTTCTTGCCAATTATGTACATCAACATCATCATCGACCACAATTACAAACTTGGTGTACATAAACTGACGTAAATACGACCAAGTGCCAAGCATCACACGCTTAGCATGACCGGCATATTGCTTTTTCATGCTGATCACAGCCATCCGATAGGAACAGCCTTCCGGCGGCAAATAAAAATCCGTAATTTCGGGGAATTGCTTTTGTAAAATCGGTACAAAGACTTCATTTAAAGCAACACCTAACACCGCTGGCTCATCAGGTGGTTTGCCGGTATAAGTGCTGTGATAAATCGGCGCTTGGCGTTGCGTAATACACTCAATGGTAAATACCGGAAATTCACCCACTTCATTATAGTAGCCGGTATGATCACCAAATGGCCCTTCAGGTGCCATTTCATCGGGATAAATAAAACCTTCGAAAACAATTTCAGCACTGGCTGGCACTTGTAAATTATTCGTGATCGATTGTGCTACTTCAATTTTAGAGCCACGTAATAAACCAGCAAAGGCATATTCTGACAAAGTATCCGGCACTGGCGTGACCGCTGCTAAAATAGTTGCTGGGTCTGCACCTAAAGCCACTGAAACAGGGTATGGTTTACCCGGATTTTTATCTTGCCATTCTTTAAAATCTAACGCGCCACCACGGTGTGCCAACCAACGCATAATGACTTTATTTTTAGCAATCACTTGCAGACGATAAATACCCAGGTTTTGACGGTCTTTATAAGGGCCTTTGGTAATCACTAAAGGCCAAGTAATTAAAGGCCCAACATCTTCTGGCCAACAAGTTTGTATCGGATATACGCCTAAATCAACCTCATCACCTTTTCTGATAATTTCCTGACAAGGTGGATTTTTCACTACTTTAGGCGCCATATTTAAAACATTTTTAAACACAGGGATTTTATCTATCGCATCCTTCATGCCTTTCGGTGGCTCTGGCTCTTTTAATTGTGATAACAACTCACCAACACCACGTAACGCTGTCACTGAGGTTTCACCCATACCCATAGCCACCCGATCAGGCGTACCAAATAAGTTCGCTAAGACAGGAATATTATGCCCTTTCGGATTTTCAAATAATAAGGCCGGTCCTCCTTGTTTTAAGGTACGGTCGCAAATCTCCGTCATTTCTAAAACCGGATCTATTTCTTGGGTAATACGCTTTAGCTCACCCTTTTTTTCCAACTGCGCAATAAAATCTCTTAAATCTTTGTACTTCATGCCGCAATACCATTATGTCGTAATAAGGCATCAATATTTGGCGCGCGCCCTCGGAATTTAATAAATAAATCCATCGCGTCAGCACTACCCCCCGTTTCTAGAATATGCGTTAAAAAAGCAATGCCGGTTTCTTGGTCAAAAATACCGTTTTCTTCAAATAAAGAATAAGCATCGCTAGATAGTACCTCCGCCCATTTATAACTGTAATAACCCGCCGCATAACCACCAGCAAAAATATGTGAAAAACTGTGTGCAAAACGATTAAAGGCAGGCGGAATCATCACCGAAACTTGCTCACGAATTTCATGCAATACCTCATAAATTCGCGCGCCTTGTTCTGGGTCATAATCTTGATGCATACGGAAATCAAATAAGCTAAACTCCAACTGCCTGACCATTAACATGCCTGCTTGAAAATTCTTTGCAGCAAGCATTTTTTCAAATAAACTATCAGGCAATGGTTCACCAGTTTGGTAATGCCCTGAAATTAACGCTAAAGCTTCTTTTTCCCAACACCAGTTTTCCATAAACTGACTCGGTAATTCAACCGCATCCCATTCCACACCATTAATACCCGACACGCCCAAATAATCAACTTGCGTCATCATATGCTGCAAACCATGACCAAACTCATGAAATAAAGTCAGCACTTCATCATGCGTTAATAGCGCCGGATCAGTGCCCGTTGGTGGTGTAAAATTACAAGTCAAATAAGCGACTGGAGTTTGCACTGTGTCAGCTGTTTTTTTCCGCCCAACACAATCATCCATCCACGCCCCCCCGCGTTTTTTAGCACGTGCATACAAGTCGATATAAAACTTACCGCGTAGATTGCCATTTTTATCCAGAATCTGGAAAAAACGTACGTCTTTATGCCAAGAATCAAACGCCGTAATTTCAGTAATATTTAAGCCGTACAGTTTTTCCACTACGTCAAATAAACCTTGTAATACTTTGGGGGCAGGGAAAAACTGCTTCACTTCCTCTTGCGATAAATCATAAGCATGCTGGCGCATTTTTTCAGAAAAATACCCAACATCCCAAGCATATAGTTTAGCTACACCATAATGCTCTTTAGCAAAAGCAGTTAGCTCTGCTAAATCCTTTTGTGCCTGTGGTAATGATTTTGCTGCTAATTCCTCTAAAAAGTCCATAACTTGCTTAGGTGAATCAGCCATTTTGGTGGCTAATGACAACTCCGCATAATTTTGAAAGCCTAATAACATTGCTTTTTCATGACGCAAAGCAATGGTTTGTTCCATAATCTTTGTATTATCCCATTCAGGATTCGTTCCTTGATCTGACGCGCGCGTAGAAAAAGCTTTGTACATATCAGCACGTAATTGACGGTCATCAGCGTAGGTCATAACTGGCAAATAAGATGGAAATTGTAACGTTAACATCCACCCTTTCTTACCTTCCTGCTCGGCAATTTGTTTAGCTTGCTGTAATGCAGATTCAGGTAAACCCGCTAAATCTGCTTTTTTAGTAATAAGTTTCTGCCAATCATTAGTTGCATCAAGCAAATTTTCTTCATACTTACTGGATAATTGCGAAAGTTCTAAACTGATTTCTTTATAACGCGCCTGCTTTTCATCATCAAGATCAATCCCTGATAAACGAAAGCCACGTAATGAATTTTGAATAATTTTTTGCTGTGCCGGCGCAAGTGTCGTATAAACATCACTTGCCGCAATTTGCTCATAGGCTTTAAATAAACCTTTATGCTGCCCCATCGCTGTTGAATAAGCACTTAACTTTGGCAAACAAGCATTGTAAGCATCACGTAAATCATCGTTATTCACTACAGAATTCATATGACTTACTGGCGACCAAGCTTTATTTATGCGATCTTCGGCTTCCTCTAAGGGAGCAATCAGGTTTTCCCAAGTGTAAACTTCATTTTCAGCAAGCAGTGTTTCAACTAAGGCTTGTGCATCAGTCAATAACTGCTCAATAGCAGGCTCAATATGCTCTGCTTTTATTTGTGAAAATAAGGGAAGTTCTGTGGGATTCAATAAAGGATTATTCATGAAAGATAATA
>JALSLH010000025.1 GCA_026988435.1 Methylophaga sp. | reverse complement strand
CATGCTTTACGCCCAAATTCATCCGCGCCATATCATCTGGCGTGTTCACCATAAAAAATAGCGCAAAGGTGAGCGCATTGACCCCTATTAAAATGGGAAATGCATATAAAATTCTTCTTACAATATAGGCAAACATGGAGGTCTTAATTCTACAGATTGAATAGTAATGGGTATACAGTATAAAACTGTTTTCGCACATCAGTTAATTCTAATATAGAATAGTGTTATCTTATTTATCAATTAAGGACACAAAAAATGGCAAAAACAGTGATGGATCTTGTGCAAGCGGCAAAATCTGAAATCAACGAAATAAGCATTGAACAAGCAAATGATATGTTAATGCATGGTGCTATCATGCTGGATGTGCGCGAACTATTAGAATATGAGACGGGCCATATTCCAAAAGCACATCATATTTCACGCGGTATGCTGGAATTTGCAATTGGCAATCACCCTGAATTTCAAGATAAAAATGCACCTATTGTTGTCTATTGTAAAAGTGGCGGCCGTTCAGCTCTGGCAACAGCAACTTTGCAACAACTTGGCTATCAAAATGTCCATTCTATGCTGGGTGGTTTTGATTTGTGGAGCGAGGGAGCCGATATTCCACCTGAGACACAAGCCTAAATTATTCGTGAGGAAATTATAATGAATTTATTCAAACTGCTTTTACTTATAGTAATAAGTGCCCTTTTTAGTAGCAATACTTTTGCTGTTGAAACCCAAATCACAATTCGTGCTAAAGCGGTTGATGCCAAATTTATTGGTTCAAGCGTAGGTGGCTTACGTGTTGTTGTTACTGATGCAGAAACAGGTGAAATTCTTGATACAGGTTGGATCCGTGGTGGAACAGGTAGCACGGATACTATTATCAAAAACCCGATTACTAGAGGACAATCTATAGCTGATGAAAACACCGCACGTTTTGTAGCTAAGGTTGATATTTCTAGCCCGCGCTTAGTAAAGTTTACGGTGCTTGGGCCTTATGCCTATCGTCAATCTTTACAGGAAGCAAGCATTACTTCGTGGGTTATTCCTGGCAAAGATATTATGGGCGATGGCCTTATATTAAATATGCCGGGCTTTATTATCGACACTTGGACAAGTGTAATGGAAGGCGGCATTGTGCAAATATTTGCTAGTAGCGCCATGCTTTGTGGTTGTAAAATTTCACATAATACGCAGTGGAATCCACGTAATTTTGAGGCAAAAGCAATCATAATGCGTGATGGCGAGAAAATCACAGAAGTCGATCTTCCTTTCACAGGGCCTGTCGCTATCTTCTCAGGAGAAACTAAGCTTGAAGATGCAGGTCATTACAAAGTCATTGCTTATATTATTGACCAGAAAACGGGCAATGTCGGTGTGGACCGCACAATATTTGAAATCAATTCAAAATAATGTGTAACATTCTGTATTTTTAGTAGTCATATTCTGTATAACCACAATAATAGAGATGGAATAATGAATACAGCTTCTTGTCCCGTATCAGGCGCAGGTTTAGGCTTGCGCCGTAGTTTTATGGATGAGTTTATGACTCTAGACCATAAGCCTGCTGATTTTCTTGAAGTTGCACCAGAAAACTGGATGAATTTAGGTGGTGCTTTAGGCAAGAAATTTTCTCAAGTGGTTGAACGCTACCCTATGGTTTGTCATGGTTTATCGTTGTCGATTGGTAGCCCAGCGCCACTAGATGAGCATTTTTTAATCCAACTAAAGAAGTTTCTCGATACACATAATATAGCGTGTTACAGCGAGCATTTAAGCTATTGTAGTGATGATGGTCATCTTTATGATTTAATGCCTATACCTTTTACTGAAGAAGCCGTAATACACACTGCTAAGCGTATTCAGCGCGTGCAAGATATCTTAGAACGCCGCATCGTTATGGAAAACGTATCTTACTATGCAGCGCCCGGCCAAGAAATTACTGAAATTGATTTTCTCAATGCCGTCGTTGAACAAGCAGATTGCGATTTATTATTAGATGTTAATAATATTTATGTGAATAGTATTAACCATAATTACGATGCTGAGAGCTATATGAAATCAGTAGATAGCAAACGCATTGCCTATATCCATATTGCTGGACATTATGATGAAGCAGATGATCTAAAAGTTGATACGCATGGTGCTGATATCATCGATCCTGTGTGGCAGTTATTAGAAAAAACATATCAATATCATGGTGTTGTTCCTACTTTATTAGAACGCGACTTTAATATTCCATCAGTAAGCGCCCTAATTGAAGAAGTAGATCAAATTAAACACTATCAAGCGCAAGCAGAACAAGAGCACGCTAATGTCGCAACCGCATAGCTTTCCAAGTTTCATAGAAACCCAGTATCAGTTTGCGGGCCATATTCGCGACCCTGAAAATAATCCTGCACCTGACAATATAGAAGCTCGTCGAATGACTATTTATCGTGAGCTTTTTTATAATAATATTGAAGGGTTTATTGCTAATGGTTTTCCTGTTTTAAGAGAAATCACTGCTGACAAAGACTGGCATAATATGATCCGCGATTTTATGGTGAAGCATCGCTGTAAAACACCGTTGTTTCATGAAATATCTCGTGAGTTTATGGCTTATCTTGATAATGAACGCGATTTTAAAAACGATCCTATTTTCATCAAAGAGTTGGTTCATTATGAGTGGGTTGAATTGGCTCTCAGTGTTTTAGATGCTGATGTTAAGCCTATCCTCGTCAATGATGAGCAAGATGTTTTGGCATTGCAATTGAAAACTTCACCGTTAGCATGGTCATTAGCTTATCAATTCCCCGTTCACCAAATTGGACCTGACTTTCAGCCCCATGAACCAAGTGAAACACCCGTGTATTTATTGGTTTATCGTGCCCAGGATGACGAAATAACATTCTTAGAGCTAAATCCCGTGAGCATGCGACTTATCGAACTATTAAACGAAGGTTTAACAGGACAAAATGCTGCTGAACAGATTGTGGATGAGTTGCAGCATCCTAATGCTGATATTGTTATTGATGGTGCTCGGGTGTTAATCAATGATTGGCTACAACGCCAAGTTTTAATATAAAACCACAGAGACACGGAGAGCACAGAGGAAAATAAAACTATTTTAGAACTCTGTGTTCTCCGTGTCTCTGTGGTGAATAATTTAAGCTTAACTAGTTGCTAGCTTTATAGCTTCTTCAGATAAACGCGTGATTTCATCCCAGTTTTCAGAGTCTACTAAATTAGCTGCACACATCCAAGAACCACCCACACAAGCTACATTTGGTAAATTGTAATAGTCTTTCACGTTCTTCTGATTCACGCCACCTGTTGGGCAAAATGTAATTTGCGGAATCGGCGCACCAATTGATTTCAACATAGGAATGCCGCCTGCCGCTTCAGCAGGGAAGAATTTCATTTCAGTAATGCCTTTTTCTAATAAACGCATGGCTTCACTTGGGTTTGCAACCCCCGGTAATAATGGAACACCTGTTGCAATAGCAGCATCAATCATTTTATCTGTTGTACCGGGGCTAACAATGAATTCTGCACCCGCGGCAATCGCTTTGTTCAGTGTATCAATATTAATAATTGTACCCGCGCCTACAATGGCATCTGGTACTTCTGCTTTAATACGTGTGATTGATTCTAAAGCCGCTTCTGTACGCAATGTAATTTCTAAAACGGTGATTCCACCTTTAACTAATGCTTTTGCTAAAGGCACGGCATGCTCAACATTATTAATGACCATCACGGGGACAATCGGTGATGAATTCATTATTTCTTTAATTGTTTTGCTCATTGTTTTTTTATTCCAAAATTTTTGTTAATTAATTAAGTTAGTTTAGATTTCATCATTATTGAACATGTTGATCGCGCCTGTTTCTGCTGATGAAACACCCCGACGGAAGCTATCAAATAATTCTCTACCCATACCGTAATGATGGTCTATGCTACCTTTAATGCATTGTGTACGACTTTCAAAGGTGTCATTATCGATTTGAATATTTAATCGGCCTGTTTGAGTATTCAGGTAAATCATATCGCCGGTGCGCACACGTGTAAGTGGCCCGCCTATCTCACATTCTGGACACATATGAATCGCAGAAGGTACTTTACCTGATGCGCCTGACATACGACCATCGGTGACAATTGCAACTTTAAAACCTTTATCTTGTAGTGAACCTAATAACGGTGTCAATTTATGCAATTCAGGCATACCGTTCGCTTTTGGTCCTTGGAATCGCAGTACCACAATCAAATCTTTTTCCATTTCACCACGATTAAATGCGGCCACCACATCATCTTGATCGTCAAAGACCATAGCGGGTGCTTCAACCACTTGATGCTCTTCTGCCACCGCAGAAATTTTAGACATACCCCGGCCTAAATTACCCTGAATCAGGTGCAAACCACCGGTACTGGAGAATGGTTTTTTAATCGTTCCAATAACCTGATCATCTAATGATTTTTCAGGGCCTTCTTCCCATATCAGTTTATTATCAACAAGCTTCGGTTCTTGTGTATAACTACTCATACCACGCGTTGGTGCAACAGTCATAAGATCTTCATGCATTAAACCATGTTTCAATAGTTCACCAATTAATACCCCCATACCACCGGCCGCTTGGAAGTGATTAATATCTGCATCGCCGTTAGGATAGATCCGTGTAAGCAATGGAATAATTTTAGTGATTTTGTCGTAATCGTCCCAATTGACGATAATACCCGCCGCACGTGCAACCGCAATCAAATGCATAGTATGGTTTGTTGAACCACCTGTCGCCATTAAACCAACAATTGCATTGACGATGGCTTTCTCGTTGATCATATATCCAAATGGGCGGAAATCATCGCCCAGCGCCGTATATTTCAATACTTGTTCTGTTGCGCTTTTTGTTAACGCTTCACGTAAAGGCGTACCGGGATTTATAAACGAGCTACCAGGTAAGTGAAGCCCCATCATTTCAACCATCATTTGATTACTGTTCGCTGTACCATAGAATGTGCATGTGCCAGGGCTATGATAAGAATCTGATTCTGCTTTTAATAATGCATCCCGTCCTACTTTACCTTCTGCATAAAGCTGGCGAATACGTACTTTTTCTTTGTTTGGCAAACCGCTCGGCATTGGGCCACCTGGTATAAATACCGCAGGTAGATGACCAAAACTCAATGCAGAGATTAATAAGCCTGGTACGATTTTGTCACAAATCCCTAAAAATACCGCACCATCAAACATATTATGACTTAAGCCAATAGCGGCCGACATTGCAATAACATCACGACTAAATAAAGACAACTCCATGCCTGGCTGACCTTGTGTTACACCATCACACATTGCAGGTACTCCGCCCGCAAATTGTGCAACACCACCTGCTGCTGCTGCTGCCTTTTTAATAACGTCAGGATAATCTACATAAGGTTGATGTGCCGACAACATATCGTTATAAGCTGAAATGATGCCGATATTAGCTTTAACATTACCTGATAAATCAGTCTTTTCAGCCGCAGAACATGCGGCAAAGCCATGTACTAAATTACCACAGGCTAATTGAGAGCGATGCGGGCCTTGTTCTACCGCTGCATCGACGCGCGCTAGGTAAGTTGCACGTGTTAATTTACTACGCTTAATTATATCGTCAGTTACCGCTTCTAATACTGGATGAACCATATTCATTATTCTCTCTTAATACTTTGTTTTTATTCTACAAAGTTAAATTTTTGTACGGTTTAAGTTGAATAAAACCGTATTCTGGATATTTTTTATGACCTTTAATTCTACCGCGAAACATGACTTTTCGCACGGATAGTTTACCTAAATTAGTACTATTCTCAGACACTCCTCTTTATTCAAGAAAGAAAAATCACATGTGGAACAATAACTAAGGATAAAATAATGAGATTTTCTATAGAATACTTATTGTTAATAAATGCCTTAATTTCAGTATACTCTGGAAAACTCCTGCCACTAAAAAGCCAAAACCATTATCTGGCGGGTGCGCACACGTTACTAAATCTGAGAAAGTCCTAAACTATTTAATACCATCACATTAGAATTTGTTGCTATTATTCTTTATAACTTAAGGTATGATCACGCACTAAATAATTCTTTAAAATTGAAACATTTCACCTTATGACCGAAAATAAACCGCTACGAACCGTGCGTAGCTTCGTTCGCCGAGAAGGACGACTCACGCCAGGACAACAACGCGCAATCAACACCCTTTGGGCAGATTATGCCATTGATGAAGGTGAATCATTACTTGATCTTAATGAAATATTTGGTCGAGATGCACCCAAAGTTTTAGAAATTGGTTTTGGTAATGGCGCATCATTAATTCAAATGGCCATTAAGCAACCAGATCAGGATTTTCTCGGTGTGGAAGTACATCGCCCTGGCGTTGGGCAATTACTTAAAGGCATCGACGAACATGGTTTATCTAATTTACGTGTCGTATGCACGGATGCTGTCGAGTTATTAAAACATCGTATAAACAATAGCACTCTGGATCGTGTTCAACTTTATTTTCCCGATCCTTGGCATAAAAAGCGCCATAATAAACGACGCATCATTCAACCCGCATTTGTGGATCTCCTCACAGAAAAAATCAAGTCTGGCGGTCACTTACATATGGCGACAGATTGGCAACATTATGCACAACAAATGCTAGATGATTTATCGCAAAACACTCTTTTTGAAAATTGCTCAGATAACGACACATATATAGATAGGCCTGATTACCGCCCATTAACCAAGTTTGAACAGCGAGGCCTTAAATTAGGCCATGGTGTATGGGATCTCCTCTATAAACGACAATAATTTAATGCTAAAACTTGCGCCGATAGCTTGCATGCGATAAGTTTCGTTTTTGATTACATATTTATGACAAGGGAAATAATATGGTTCAGCATAAAACTTTAAAAATTAGCGCCTTACTAATAGCATCTGCTTTTAGCACGATAAGTTATGGCGCCGGTTTTGCCGTAGCAGAACAAAGTGTAAACGGGCTTGGTCGTGCTTTTGCCGGACAAGCCGCTGTCGCCGAAGATGCAAGCACCATATTTTTTAACCCTGCTGGTCTGACTTATTTATCTGGTTCAGAACTTCTTGTCGGGGTGAGCCTTATTAACCCGCAAAGTGATTTTAATAACGATGGTTCGCAATTACCTGCCGCCTTAGGTGGAACGGCCTTAACGGGTAAAGGTGATGATGCAGGTGAACTTGCCGCCGTACCAAATATTTATTATGCCCATCGTTTTAATGATGATGTGGTTTTTGGTATAGGTGTGAATGCTCCCTTTGGTCTGGTTACAGAATATGATGATGATTGGGTCGGACGCTACCATGCAATAAAATCTGACCTTATGACAATCAATATCAATCCATCGATGGGTTTCAAAGCCACAGACCGCCTTTCACTCGGTTTTGGTGTAAACCTTCAATATATTGATTTAGAGCTTACTCAAGCGGTTGATTTTGGTGCTGCCTGTGCAAAAGTTGCCGTAAATCCTCTTGCCCCCGCTCCACTTCGTGGTTCAGCTGCAACATGTGCTCAACCTCAGCAGCATGATGGTAAAGCAAAACTAAGCGCTGATGATTGGAGCTGGGGATTTAATCTAGGTCTAATATTTCAAGCAACCGATGCTACACGTTTAGCCTTAGCTTATCGTTCAAAAATATCTCACCATTTAACCGGAGAAGGAAAATTTCAACTTCCTAATAATGCGGCAGTACAAACTGTAATGGGAGCAATTGGTGGTTTCGATAAAGCCGCAATTTCAGGTAATGTTGACTTACCTGAGTCACTCTCATTCGCAATTCATCACCAAATCAATAATCAATGGGCGGTTTCAGCAGATGCATCTTGGACACGTTGGGAGCGATTTAAAGAATTGGCTATTTCTTCGCCAGATCCTAGTAGCAATTTAAACAGTGTAAAAGAAGAAAATTGGGATAACGTGATGCGTTATGGTATTGGATTGACCTATGCTCATAATGACAAGTGGACATTCCGTGGTGGTATTGCCTATGATGAAAGCCCAATTTCAGATAAATATAGAACACCCCGTATACCCGGTGAAGATCGTAAATGGGTGGCGGTAGGTGCTAGCTACAAATACTCAGATCATATGTCGGTTGATGCAGGCTATACCCATATTTTTGTTAGTGACCCCAGTCTGAATGACTTAACTTCATCAGGATATGTCTTAAAAGGTGATTTTGATGCCAGTGTCGATATTTTAGCAGTTCAAATGCGTTGGTTGTTCTTATAAAATTATAGACAAGGTATGACAAATGGCCATAAGTGTTCCTACTGATGTAATTCCTTTAGAACAAGCCGGAACATTATATGGCTTGTTTTGTGAACGATTAAAACGTAGCCCCCACCATGCGGCTTATCACAATTATTCAACTAAAGATAAATCGTGGTATGACATTACATGGGAAGAAGTCGCGACACAAGTCGCCCGCTGGCAAGATGCATTAGAAAAGGAAGGACTAGAGCCTGGTGACCGAGTTGCAATCAACCTAAAGAATTGTAAAGAATGGGTATTTTTTGATCAAGCGGCTATGGGCTTAGGCCTTATTGTTGTACCTCTTTATCCTGATGATCGTCCAGATAATGTAGCTTATATCCTCCAAGATGCTGATGTTAAATTACTTTATTTGCAAACTGCAGCGCAGTGGAAGCGGCTAATACCTTCTATTACCGAAGAGCATAACCTCAAACGCGTTGTAATACGCAATATTGAAGAGGCTGAATTGTCCTCTCCTGCTATGTATGCTGAGCATTGGTTACCAGAAAATTGGGGGGTTATCCGCGAATGGGATACGGAACCCCATCAGCTAGCCTCTATTATCTACACTTCTGGTACAACAGGGCGGCCTAAAGGTGTCATGCTTAGTCACCATAATATGCTTTCTGTGGCATCGGGCGCATTGCAATTTATGGATATTTTGCCTAGTGATATTTTTCTATCGTTTCTACCGCTTTCACACACATTAGAACGTACTGCAGGTTATTATTTACCCATGATGGCGGGATCAAAAGTCGCTTATGCACGTGGAATTCCTCAGCTTGCTGATGATATGACTACAGTAAAACCGAGTATTATGATTGCTGTACCTCGCATATTTGAACGAATTTATACGCGCTTACATAGTCAAATAGCAGACAAATCAGTTATCGCGAAAGGTTTATTTAAAACGACATCTAAAGTCGGTTGGTCAAAATTTCAATATAAGCAAGGTCAAGGTTGGTGGCACCCAAGTTTTCTTGCGTGGCCACTATTAAATAAAGTGGTGGCTTCAAAAGTAAAAGAACGTTTTGGTGGTAATATGCGCGTTATCGTAAGTGGTGGCGCTGCCCTACCAGAACAAGTGGCTAAATTGTTTATCGGCTTAGATATGTGTTTATTACAAGGTTATGGTCTAACTGAAACTAGCCCGGTGATCAGTGTTAACTCTCCAGATAATAATATTCCAGCCAGTGTCGGTCGCCCTATTCCTGGTGTTGCTGTAATGATTGGTAATAATGATGAATTATTAGTGCGTGGGCCTGGCAATATGTTGGGTTATTGGAATAATCATAAAGCAACAGCACAAACTATCGATGCACAGGGTTGGCTACACACGGGAGACCAAGCACGCATTGATGACAATGGACATATTCATATTACAGGCCGTATTAAGGATATTTTAATACTCAGTAACGGTGAAAAAGTACCGCCTGGTGATATTGAATCTGCCATTATTATGGATCCAATTTTCGAGCAAGCATTAGTCTTAGGTGAGGGTGAATCCTATTTATCTGCTTTATTAGTGCTTAACTCTGATCTGTGGTTTGCCTTGGCAAAAGAACACGAATTAGATGGCTTTGATCATGATAGTCTTAACAACAAAGCGCTACATAATGCGATTATGAAGCGTTTACGGGATCTGCTACACGAATTCCCTGCCTATGCGAGGATTCGACGTGTCACGTTGACACTAGATGCGTGGACTGTAGAAAATGCCTTAATGACGCCGACAATGAAGGTTAAGCGTCCTAAAGTCATCGAACATCATCAAGCAGATATTGAGAAAATGTACGATAGTTAATAAATGTCTTCAACAAGTAAAATAGCGCTAAGCTTATAACGACCTAAGGCGCAGTTTCATAACAGCTTCAACGGTTAAGAATGATCCTAAAACAAGTATTCGATCCCCTGTAACTGCGTCTTTCAGTGCTGTTTTATAGGCTTCAATCACTTGTTCCTTTTGTATGATATTAGACTGGGGTATAGTTTCTGCTAACACAGAGGCTAGTGCCTCACTCGTCATTCCCCTACTACCTTCTAGACCTGCAACATACCAATTATCAATAGATGTTTGCAGTTCTTTAATCACCGCTCTAGGATCTTTATCTTTTAACATAGCTAATACTGCTATAGTTCGCCCTTCACACGGCATTTCAGTCAACAATTTGGCGAGATTTTGAGCACCTTGTTGATTATGTGTAACATCAAAGATCTGTTCAACATCACCGGCTATTTGTTGAAAGCGACCTGCTAATTTGACGAATTGTAGACCTGATGAAATCTGTGCTTTAGATATAGTATATTTATGGCGATCAATTAATAACTCAACAACCTGTAATACGGCGGCAGAATTTTGCAACTGGTACGATCCAACTAGTGCTGGTAAGGCTAAATTGTTTAGCTTATTGTTATGGCTTTTCCACTGCCACTGATGATCGCCTTCAGCAACAAACTCAAAATCTTTCCCTGACTGATAAACTGGTGCTTGTAGTGATTTTGCATAATTCAAGATGCTCTGTGGCGGTGATGATTGAGAACAAACAACAGGCATTTTTTTACGTATAATCCCGGCCTTCTCAGCACCAATTTGTTCACAATCAGTGCCTAACCAAGTGGTATGGTCTAAACTGATGGGGGTTATCAATGCAATATCACAATCAAATAAATTTGTGGCATCTAGGCGTCCTCCCATTCCCACTTCCAAGATAGCAATGTCGATTTTCTGCTCACAAAAAATATCAACTGCAGCGAGAGTAGCAAACTCAAAATACGTTAGGGAGATCTCATCGCGTGCAGTATCAATTCGATCAAAAGAATGACAAATCAGCTCATCATCACAGGGAATATTATTAATACAAATACGTTCGTTATATTCAAGTAAATGTGGAGATGTATACGTACCCACCTTATAGCCTGCTTCGTATAAAATTGATGCAAGCATAGCGACAGATGAGCCTTTACCATTTGTTCCAGCAACGGTAACAACTGTGAAAGGTAAATTTGAACTTCCTGCTAAACGCTTCCACACTTGCCCGATACGAGCCAACCCGGGATCAACTTTGGTAAAATGAAGTTCTTCCTGCCATTGCAACCACTCAGGCAAGGTTTTAAATCGCATTTAATCTACCTTAAGAAATGCGAATTAAGCTGCCGCGTGCTTTTGCAACATCGACAATATACTTGATAAGCGATCACGCATATCCCGACGATCTACAATCATATCTACAGCACCGTGCTCTAATAAAAACTCACTACGTTGAAAGCCTTCAGGTAATGTTTCACGCACAGTTTGTTCAATGACACGAGGGCCTGCAAAACCAATTAATGCTTTTGGTTCAGCTACATTAATATCGCCTAACATAGCTAAGCTTGCTGAAACACCGCCCATTGTTGGATCGGTTAACACTGAAACAAACGGGATACCAGCCTGGCTAAGTTGTGTTAGAACAGCACTTGTTTTGGCCATTTGCATTAATGAAAATAGACCTTCTTGCATACGTGCGCCACCACTTGCTGAAAAGCAGATAAGCGGTACTTTCTTTTCTAATGCAACGTGAGCCGCACGAACAAATTTTTCACCGACCACAGCCCCCATGGAGCCGCCCATAAAGCTAAAATCAAACGATACTGCAACTACAGGTAAGTCATTTATCGAGCCTTCCATCGCCAGAAGTGCATCATTCTCGCCTGTTTTCTTTTGAGCTTGGCTAATACGATCTTTATATTTTTTGCTATCTTTAAATTTCAATGAATCAACAGGTTTAACATTCGTTGCAATTTCTGTCCGTTCACCATCATCAAGAAAGCTTTCTAAGCGAGTTCGTGCATTGATTCGCTGATGATGATCGCATTTAGGACAAACGTGTAAATTACGTTCTAATTCTGCGCGGTATAGAACACTGTCACAGGCTGAGCATTTGCACCAAACCCCTTCTGGTACCGATTTGCTACGTGCTGTTGTACGAATTTTTGACGGAATTAATTTTTCAAACCAACTCATTTTTGTCACCTATATTATTTTAAGCCATATCACTGGCATTAATGGCATGGCGCATTTCAGCAAGTATTGCAGCAACAGATGCAGGTAATGCTTCTGGATTTTCTGTATGATCTTCTATGCAACGCACTAAAGTGCTGCCGACAACAACCGCATCAGCAATTTTTGCAACCGCAGCAGCCGATTGGCCATCACGAATGCCAAAACCCACACCCAATGGTAAATCAGTTAACTCTTTTAATTGTTGTGTTTTACTTTCAACTTCTGTTACATCTAACACAGCGGAACCTGTTACACCCTTGATTGAAACATAATAAATAAAGCCTTTCGCATGTTCAGCAATATAGGCCATTCGTTCTTGTGTCGTTGTCGGTGCAACTAAAAAGATAGTGTCAATTTCATGCTTATCCATTAGTGGCAAAAATTGATCTGACTCTTCTGGAGGAAGATCGACAGTTAACACACCGTCGACACCCGCCTGTTGTGCTTTTTGAGCAAAAGCTTCATACCCCATGACTTCCAGAGGATTCGCATAACCCATTAGTACAATCGGCGTTATTGTGTCTCTTTCTCTAAACTGACTTACCATATCTAAAACACTATGAATGGATACATTATTCTTTAATGCTCGTTCACATGCTTTTTGAATAACAGGACCATCAGACATAGGATCAGAAAAAGGGACGCCTAACTCTAAAATATCCGCACCCGCATCAACAAGCGCATGTAGCATAGGCACAGTAACCCATGGCTCGGGATCACCAGCAGTAACATAAGAAATTAAAGCCGTTTGCCCATCAGCCTTTAACTTTTCAAAACATTGACTAATTCGACTCACTTTTGATCCTCAAAATTTAATCCAGCTAACGCTGCAACCGTATGCATATCTTTATCGCCCCGGCCAGACAGATTAACCAGTAATATCTGATCTGTTGTCATCGTCGGTGCTAATTTAGTGGCATAAGCCAATGCATGGCTTGATTCTAGTGCCGGAATAATACCTTCTATGCGTGTCAAATCATGAAATGCTTGCAAAGCTTCATCATCGGTAACAGATACATATTTTGCACGACCGATATCTTTTAATAAGGCATGTTCAGGACCGACACCTGGGTAATCTAAACCTGCTGAAATAGAATGTGTTTCAATTATCTGACCATTTTCATCTTGCATTAAGTATGTGCGGTTACCGTGTAACACACCTGGTGACCCTGCACATAATGGTGCGGCATGCTCACCTGTTTCAATACCGTGACCACCACCTTCAACACCGTACATTTCAACACTTTCATCGCCGATAAAAGGATGAAATAAACCAATGGCATTTGACCCTCCACCAATGCAGGCAATAAGTGCGTCTGGTAATTTTCCAGCGGACTTCAAGATCTGATTGCGCGCTTCTCGACCAATAATTGTTTGAAAATCCCTCACCATTTCAGGATAAGGGTGTGGCCCTGCAACGGTTCCAATAATATAAAATGTATTATCAACATTTGTTACCCAATCACGTAACGCTTCGTTGAGTGCATCTTTTAGCGTGCGAGAACCTGATTCAACAGGTATGACTTCAGCACCCAGCAATTTCATACGATATACATTCTGTGCTTGGCGCTGTACATCTTCTGCACCCATATAAACCACACACTCAATGCCTAACCGCGCTGCAACCGTTGCAGTGGCAACACCATGTTGGCCAGCACCCGTTTCAGCAATAATTCGTGTTTTGCCCATGCGTTTAGCCAACAATGCTTGGCCAATGGTATTGTTTACTTTATGCGCACCAGTGTGATTCAAATCTTCGCGTTTAAGGTAGACTTGAGCACCACCTAATTTTTTACTCCAATTTTCTGCATGATATAAAGGGGACGGTCGACCCACAAAATCAGCTAAATCTTTATCCATTTCAGCTTGAAATTCAGCATCATTTTTATATCGCTTATACGCCTCTTCAAGCGAATAAATCGCCTCCATCAACGTTTCACCGACAAAACGACCACCATAGTTGCCAAAATGACCTTTATCATCCGGATAGTTATCGTAATAATTATCACTGTTTTCAGACATTTACTACCTCTTGCATAAATTTTCTTACCTTATCTTGATCTTTTATTCCCTTAGACAATTCAACACCGCCACTCACATCTACGGCATAGGGTTCTACTTGTTTTATTGCCTGAGCTACATTCTCAGCATTTAACCCACCGGCAAGAATAACCGGCACGTTAATATTAGGCACTAATGACCAGTCAAATACTTGGCCAGTACCTCCGGGGATACCTGGCTGATAGCTGTCTAATAACAGCGCAGAGGCTGATGCATATTGACGTACAGCCTTTTTTAAATCAATCCCATCACGCATTCTTAATACTTTCATATAAGGGTGACCAAATTGTTCACAGTATTCTACGGATTCATCACCATGAAATTGTAAAATGCCAATAGGTAATGTAGCTATACATGCTTGTACATATTCAGGGTCAGCATCAACAAACAGAGCAACAATGCTCACAAAAGGAGGTAAACCTACAACAATATCTTGTGCTTGCGCAATCGTTACGGCTCGTGGGCTAGGTGCATAAAACACTAAGCCTAAAGCATCAGCACCCATTTCAACTGCAAATTCAGCATCTTGGCGCCGAGTGATACCACAAATTTTAACCCGTGTTCTCATTAATTTTATCTGAGAATTAAAGTGCTCATTTTACCAGACCACGGGGAAAGCTGACAGCTTTGGTAGATCATATTTTTCGGGGTAAGCCACATTTACAAAATAAAGACCCTCAGGAGCCGCCGTGATCCCACCCTGAGATCGCTCGCGACTTTCAAGTACTTCTTTTGCCCATGAGACGGGTTTATCACCTTGGCCAATAGGCACTAATACACCGACAATATTGCGCACCATGTGATGCAAAAATGACCTTGCAGTCACATCTATTGCGATACAATTATCGTGTCGAGTGACCTTTATGCTTTCCATGGTTTTAAATGGACTGTGTGCTTGGCAAAGCTTGGCGCGAAAAGCAGAGAAATCATGGTGACCTATTAATACATCTGCCGCCAATTGCATTTTCTGTTCATCTAATGGAGCAAATAGCCACCACATGCGATTATGTTGAAGAGATGAGCGGCCTACACGGTTGTAGATTAAATATCTATAACTTCGATTTAGGGCTGAAAAACGGGCGCTGAAGTCATCATCTACTGGTCTAGCCCAGACTACATTGATATCATTAGGTAAGTTAGAATTTAAACCTAAAATCCAGTTGCGTTCACTACGCTTCGCGCGGGTATCGAAATGAACGACTTGTTGTAAAGCATGAACACCTGAATCTGTTCGCCCTGCGGCTACAGTCTTAATGGGTTCATTTGCTACTTTACTTAATGCCGTCTCGATACAAGCTTGGACTGTTGGCTGTGAGGGCTGAACTTGCCAACCTGAATAGCGTGTTCCTTCATATTCAATGCCCAGTGCTACTCTCACCCACGGTCCATTATTTCAAATTATTTAGCAAGCTTTGAGCACGTGATTGCTGCTCATCATTGCCTTCTTGTAATACCTCATTCAAGATGTTCTTCGCACCATCTGGGTCACCCATATCAACATATGCGGCAGCTAAGTCAAGTTTAGTCTCCGCTTCATCGACTTCATCAAAGTCACCGATGTCAAACTCCACGTCATCTGCACCAATATCTAACTCTTCAAGCTCTGCAACTTCTTCAGTTGTCGTTTCAGTGATAAGTTCAGGAATATCATCTTCAATGCTTTCAGTAACAATTTCATCAAGATTAATCTCTGCCAATGCATCTGTTTCATCTGACACTTCTGTCAAATCATCTGAAGTGTCCAGCACTAATTCAGCAGCATCTTTGAGTGAATCATCATCTGACTCAAGCTCAGGGCTATCTTCTATTTCAATATCAAACGATAGCGGTGTATCTAAGTCTAAATCGTTATCATCGTTACTAGAACCGCTCTCTAAATCAAAATCAGTATCAAACGACAGCGTTTGTTCATCGTCACTGTTTTCTTCAACTGCTTCTTCTAATGATTCATCTAAATCAAACTCTAGTGGGGTTTCACTTTCTTCATTTATTTCAAGAGTTTCAGGTTCTATAATATCTGGCGTATCAGCCAAATCAGCCATTAATTCAACCTCTTCTGTAGGCGCTAGTAATGCATTTTCAGGTTCTAATTCCTTACCCCAAGCAACTATTTCTTGCCACTCAGCAGAATCTTTATCTATATCAATATCTGCAATTAATTTGTTAAATTCTTCTGGCTGTTTTTGGTGATAAGCTAACGCCACTAATTTTAATGCTACCCCTTGATTTTTTGGATCTTGAACTCTTGCTCGCTCTACAACAGCATGCGCCTCATCATATTCACCATAAGCGATCGACATTTCTGCTTGATTAAGTAAGTCATCTATATCTTCTTCTGGGTTAACTAGGATTTCCGATGCTTCGTCAACTGTTAGCTCTTCATTTTCATCAGCTAGCTCTGTATTATCATCTGTCGTTTCTATTTCACTATTATCAACGCCATCTACAGATTCAGTATCGACCCATTCATACTCTTCGTCTTGATTACGACGCCGTGCAAACAACCATGCGAGCAACCCTAAGAATAAGGCTCCAAGCCCGCCCAATACGGCTGTTTTATTTTCTGAAATAAAGGTTTTTATTTTATTCACTAAACCTGGTTTGCTAGCATCTGTAACCGCTGACTCTTCAACTGTGTCTATTTCAGCATAAGGAAGAATTTCTTCTTCTTCCAGTTCGACCACAGAATCAGTCATTTCATCCATTGGAGAAGCAATATCGATAACATCTAAATCAGCGTCTGTTGCTGGAAATAGGTAGTCCCCTCTGAGTTCTGCTTCTTCTCTTGCAGCATCAGCAGCTGCTGCTATGGCAGCTTCATCAACCATTCTTTCTACTTGTAAGGAATCATGACTCATTGAAGGCGTAGTAGTAAAATCTGTTTGTTCCGGCAACACAGCATCGACAGAATCTGCACCTAAAAATATATTACTTCCGCTATATACTGCTTCGGCTCTTGCCGCTTCAGCCGCTGCAGCTACTGCGGCCTCATCAACCATTCTTTCAGCTGGCATTGTAGGCATTAAGGTAGCAGAATCTTCAAGTAACGCTCCACTACTATCAACTAAATTATCAACACCTTCATCAAGCATTTCTTCTGCATCATCAACTAAGGCATCTATACCCGCATCAGTATTTTCAATTCCATCTGCAAGTTCGTCAATGGTAGAATCAGCTGCTTCAGTTTCATTTAGCGCTTGCTTCATTTCCTCAGATAAATCATCTGATGCAAGTTCGACTTTTTCATCATCTCCTAATGCACCTTGCAAGCGAGCAAGATCGGCATCTTTGACCATAATAATTCTGCGCATGATCTCTAACTGTTCTTCCATCGCATCCATTCGCGATTTGAAGTCTACATTTTCTTGTTCTTGGCCCTCTATTGTTTCTTGAGCAAGTGTTAACTGATCTCTTAATTTAGTTAGCTCATCATTTCCTAATGGAGATACTTCGTCACCACCCATCGTTGCATCGTCATTATCTACAATAAGTTGCAATCTAGCATCTGCATTGGCAACACTTTGTTCGCCAGTTGGTAATATTTCGTCATTGTTACTTGTGACTGTCGCCGCTACTTCATTTTGTTCTACGGCAACGACTTTATTATTTGCATTTTTCCATTGTTGCCATTGTTCAGCTACACGTGCAACAGCTTGTCGATTTGATAATTTTGTAATCTCATTAACACTTGGAATAGTTAAAGTCTGCCCTGTCTTAAGATTATTTATATTATTTTTTATAAAAGCATTCGGATTTTTATCAAGTAAAGCCATCATCATTTGATGTACAGACACTGAAGATGGTTTTGTTGTTAGTGCGATATCCCATAACGTGTCATCTCGCTTAGTTGGCCCATAACTATTACCGGAATAATAGTTTGTTGCCGGTGCTTGATAGCTACTCTCAGGCTGTTGATAAGTCGTCTTATTAGATGACTTTTGACTAGGGGTAGTTTTTGCTGGTGTGATTGCTTTCGCTGGCTTAACGAACACTGTCTTAGGTGGGTCTAGTAATACCGTGTACTCACGAATTAATCGACCTTCCCCTGTTGTAGCTGTCAGTAAAAAATCAACAAACGGTTCTTTAATAGGCTGCTGTGAGCTCACTTCAATCGTTGCACCCCCAGAATGCTCAACGACATTGAAGACTAATTTAGTCAAATAATGACTCCGTTCAATGCCGGCACGTGCAAACTCAGTACTGGTTGCAAGCCGAACCTGAAGATTACCTTCCTCGTCTTCTCTTAAAGCTGTCACAGGAATTTTTGCTTTAAAGGGCTCGTTAAGCGCCGATGATAACTCAAGCTTCCCTAACCCGAATGCATTGGCCTGTATTGGCGTTAATATTCCTAATGCTATTACTACCGCAATACTGGAAAACGTTCTATTCATCATCACAAATTCCTTTAAACATCTAAGCTAAGTCATTATCCTACCACTTAAAGGTAGTCATTAACCAGTATTTCTGCGATTTGAACACTGTTTAATGCTGCACCTTTACGCACGTTATCGGCCACTACCCATAAATCTAAACCGTTTGGGTGAGAAATATCTTCTCTAATTCGACCAACATAGACCGGATCAGTACCTGATCCATCCGTAACGGCCGTAGGATAACCACCATCAACGTGCTCGTCTATCACCACAATTCCTGGTGCATTCGAAAGCAATTCTTTAGCTTGCTTTGCTGTAATTTTTTCTTTCGTTTCAATGTGCAATGCTTCTGAATGACCGTAAAAAACAGGCACTCGTACCGCTGTTGGATTCACTGAAATAGTGTCATCCCCCATGATCTTCTTAGTTTCCCACACCATTTTCATTTCTTCTTTGGTATAGCCGTTATCTTCAAATACATCAATATGCGGTAACACATTGAATGAGATTTGTTTGGGGTACACATTACTTTCAACGCTGCGACCATTTAATAGTGAAGCCGTTTGTTTAGCCAGTTCATCCATAGCCGGTTTGCCTGTACCCGAGACCGCTTGATAGGTACAGACATTAACTCGCGTAATTCCGACCGCATCATAGATGGGCTTCATAGCCACCAGCATTTGAATGGTTGAACAATTTGGATTGGCGATAATGCCTCGTGTTTTATATTGAGCAATCGCTTCTGGATTTACTTCTGGAACCACTAGTGGAATGTCATCGTCATAACGAAATTCTGAAGTATTATCAATAACTACACAGCCTGCTTCAGCCGCTTTAGGAGCATAGACTTTGGAAACACTAGCGCCAGGTGAGAACAAACCCACTTGCGCTTTAGAAAAATCAAATGTTGCTAAGTCTTCAACAATTATTGATTTATTGCCAAAACTTACAGTACTACCTGCTGAGCGTTCACTCGCTAGCGCATAAACTTTGCCTACAGGAAATTTTCGCTGATGCAGAATTTCCAACATTGTCTCACCTACAGCACCTGTTGCACCAACAACAGCAACGTCAAATTTTTTACTCACAATTCACCTTGCAATTATATTCTAAGTTACTAAAGTAACTGGATTTATTTAAAATTAAACTAGAATTCACAGTGCAGAAATAACTGCGGCTCCCATTTCTGACGTGCCGACTTTAACCATTCCATCAGAATAGATGTCAGCTGTACGTAAACCTTGATCAAGCACATTGCTGACCGCTTTTTCAACACGGTCAGCTAACGTTGGTTCATCAAGTGTATAGCGTAACATCATCGCTACAGATAGAATTGTCGCTAACGGATTGGCAATGTTTTGACCTGCAATATCTGGAGCCGATCCATGTATAGGCTCATACATTCCTTTGCCATTTTCATCTAATGATGCAGAAGGTAACATGCCAATAGAGCCTGTTAGCATTGATGCACAATCAGATAAAATATCACCAAACATATTTGTAGTGACCATTACATCAAATTGCTTGGGTGCACGCACTAATTGCATCGCAGCATTATCAACATACATATGACTTAATTCAACATCAATATACCCGCTGGCAACTGTCTCCATTGTTTCACGCCATAACTCAGTGCTTTCTAGCACATTTGCTTTATCAACACTGCACAACCGGCCTTGTCTTTTTTGAGCAATATCAAAGGCCACTTTACCGATCCGGCTTACTTCGCTTTCTTTATAAACCAGGGTGTTGAAGCCTTCTTTCTCACCATTATCTAAAGTACGAATACCCCGTGGCTGACCGAAATAAATACCGCCAGTTAGCTCTCTCACAATCATTAAATCTAAACCTGAAACAATTTCTGGCTTAAGTGATGAAGCATCTGCTAATTGAGGATATAAAATAGCTGGGCGTAAATTTGCAAATAAATTTAATTTGCTACGAATACCCAGCAAGCCTTTTTCTGGGCGGACACTGATATCTAATGATTCCCATTTATAACCACCTACAGCACCTAATAAGATTGCGTCAGCTGTTAGTGACATTGCCACTGTTTCATCTGGCAAAGGAGTAGCGGTTTTATCATAAGCCGCTCCACCTATCAAACCATATTCTAGCTCAATGTCTAAACCTTCACTTTCCAATGCTTTTAAGAGCTTTACAGCCTCGTCTACAATCTCGGGCCCAATTCCATCACCCGGTAATATTACTATTTTTTTTGTCATTCTTTTATTTTCACTACGTTAAATTTAGAGCTATGAATAACTCATTACAGAAGAAACTTTATTCAGGAAAACAACCACGGTGCTTGCTGTTTTCGTACTTTTTCATATTGTTCGATTTCATCTGCGTGCTGCAGAGTTAAGCCGATATCGTCTAAACCATTTAATAAACAATGTTTTTTAAATGGATCAATATCAAAGCTTATAACCTCACCTGATGGCAAACTGATAGTCTGCTTGTCTAGATCAACTGATAACTCAAATCCTTTGGTTCTCTCAACGACATTAAACAAACTATGTACTATTTCTTCATCGAGCTTAATCGCTAAAATTCCATTTTTGCTTGTATTGCTAAAGAAAATATCTGCAAAGCTCGGAGCAATAATAACGCGAATACCGTAGTCTTCTATTGCCCATACAGCATGTTCACGACTAGAGCCACAGCCAAAATTCTCGCGAGCCAACAAAATGGTCGCACCTTGATAGCGTTGTTGATTCAGTACAAAATCTTCATTGACAGGCCTATCTGCACAACTTTCACCCGGCTCACCTAAGTCAAGATAGCGCCACTCATCAAATAAATTAGGGCCAAAACCACTTCGTTTTATTGATTTCAAAAATTGCTTTGGGATTATGGCATCAGTATCAACGTTAGCGCGATCTAAAGGTACAACTAAGCCTTGTTCTACAGAAAATGCTTGCATATATGTGGAGCTTCTACTTGTTAATTTCGTTTTAAATTAAATGTTAGGTAAAATGTTACGGGTACAGCCTGACTAATACTAGGTAATTTGGCTAACGCCATTAACTTGTCAATGCCTTTAACTAAAGAAAAATCACCCGCATTGATGACAACTGGCTTGGCGCTCACTACCGATAATTTCGCCCCAACTAAACGCGTTATTATAACATCTATTTTAAGTGGTTTGGTGTCACCATGTAATTCTAATTCGGCATCGACCGTTAATTGCTCACTGGCACCCTCAGCAATAGCATCGACGATTTCTGTATCAACAGTTGCAGAAAGGATTGCTGACGAGCATGAACCAACCTCAAATAAATGCTCTTTCATTCGCTCATCACGAACAGGATTCTGAGTATCAACACTAGCTAAATCAATTGTTACCGTTAACTTTCCTTGCTCCCCATATTGTCCCTGCAAGGATTTAAATTGATGAACTTCTGCAATATTGCCTTTTTTAATTGAAATGAAATTTAATTGTGAGGTATTTGAATCTAATATCCAGTCGGCGGCATAAGTAGGCACCGAAAATAAAGCGAGGGAAATTATCACTATTTTCAAATAGTTCTTAATCATAATTTTAGCCTTTATTTAGTTTTAATTTTTAGTTACTGCGCCTTCAACGCCATCATACTCTTTATTGAGAGATTCTATCGATTTAGTTACGCCATCGAGAATCGATGCTTTAAGTATGATTATTTCTACCCGTCTATTTCTAGCTCTATTTTCAGCACTGTCATTTGGCATAAGAGGTTGTGTATCAGCATAACCTTCTAATACAAATCGCTCTGTTGGCATTTCCCCACTATTTAACAATTCATGAACTACTGATGCCGCTCGTGACGTTGATAGCTCCCAATTAGATCGGTAGCGCGGCGTGTTAATAGGAATATTATCCGTATGTCCGGCAACAGCAATTTGTCCATCCGTTTTAACTAAAACCTCACGAATTTTATCTACTATCGGAACAAAGGCCCTATTCAGTCTTGCATCACCTGATGGGAAAGATCCTTTCTCGCGTATCCGAATAACAATTCTATTTGACTCTGTCTCAACGTCAATCAATCCCTGTGCTATTTCACCTTCTAATGCTTCTTTAAATTTTTCTGCCTCTTCAGCAATTTCTTTTTGTTGCTGTTTTGCCACTTCCTCAGCATCCATTTTCACTTTTAATGCATCGCGTGTTTCATCAATAGTATCTTGTCGCACTTCTTTCAGTGGTGTAGGTCGCGGTTCTCCTGGACTAAATTCCTGTGCAATAATACTCGTACCTTTCGGAATCTCATTGGCTGCGACCTCACGTTGTACACCGAAGGCATCATCTAAGGATTTAACAACCATTTTGTATTTCAAAGCATCCATTTCAGCAAATGATAATAGCAACACAAAAAAGCACATTAGCAATGACATTAAGTCAGCAAATGTTCCCATATAGGCTGGCAAACCCTCGGGGGGACAGTCACAATCGTGTTCTTCCTCTTCAGCTACTTCACTCATACAAAGCTCATATTGTTCGTTCGGATCATTGTTATTATTCTATTCAGCCACGGCTTCATCATTACTTTCACGCTGCGAAGCTGGCAAGAAGTTTCTTAACAACTCTTCCAATACTTTGGGGTTTTGACCTTCTTGGATACCTAAAACGCTTTGAATAATAATATTTTTATTCATTTGCTCTTCTGCGCTACGCAGTTTTAATTTATCTGATACTGGAAGTGCAAACATGTTGGCGAGCATTGCACCATAGAGTGTAGTTAATAATGCTACCGCCATCGCAGGGCCAATCGATTTAGGGTCAGACATATTAGAGAGCATTTGTACCAAACCAACTAATGTTCCTATCATGCCCATCGCAGGGCCAGCATCACCCGCTTGTTTAAATAAATCTTGGCCAATTTTATGGCGAGCCACGGTTTCATTCATTTCGGTCGATAATGCTTTTTTTACAATCGCCGGTTCATGCCCGTCAACTAACATACGAATGCCGGTAGCTAATACAGGATTATTGATTTCTTGTCCTTCTAGTGCTAGCAAACCTTCTTTTCTAGCAATACCTGCTAATTCAACGACCACTACAATTAATTCTTCAGCCGTTTCAGCTTTATGTAAAAATGCTTTTAGAGCCATTTTGATTGAACCTATCATTTGACCCAAGGTAAAACGCATCATGACCACGGCTAATGTTCCGCCCAAAACAATAACCAGTGAAGGTATATTAATAAATACGAGCGCACCAGAGCCTGTTGCAATTGTACCAATTACAAGTAGCCAGGCAATTATCACCCCTATTAATGTAGCTAAATCCACTAAATTATCTCCTTAGATAGTTCTTGTACGGTGTTCAAGCATCAATTAAGTCGTTAATTCTACCCAAAAAAAATCAAAAAATCTGTACAGTGTTCTCATTAGTTGATTTTTTGTTGTTTTTTATTTTGATAACTTATCCAAGCTGGTAATACCAGCAATACACCTATAAATATAAATAGTATTATTGGCCATAGTATCGGCCGATTCCACGTTTGCTGTAATTTAGATCGTTGTTCAATATCTACTCTACGATATTTAGTCGTATTATTCGCCATCAAATTTGGTTTTACATTTTTATTCCAGCCATGATAAAGCGAAAACTGTTTAGGGTGAAATCCCCATACCCACGGGGCATCTTCACGTATAATTGCTAACATTTCATCAATTATTTTTTGGCGCTGTTCATTGTCTGGCATAATTTTCATTTGTTCAAATAAATGATCAAACTGATCATTTTGATAATTACTGGTATTTTGCCCGCCAGAAACCAGCTTGCTATTAGGACCATAAAGTAAAAATAAGAAATTTTCAGGATCAGGGTAATCTGCATTCCAGCCCCATTGATACATCTGGGCTTGTCCTGTTTGCATTTTATCTTGAAAACGATTGTAGTCCGTTTCTCTAATGACCAACTGAATCGATAGTTTTTGGAATTGTTTTCTCATCCAATCAAAACGTGCTTTTGAATCAGGGCCACTGCCCGTAACGTCAAAATACAAAATAAGCGGCTCTCCCGTTATCCGATCGCGCCCCTCAGAATATCCAGCCTCAGCTAATAACTGACGTGCATATTTTATCGATTTTCTCTTAGTACTTCCCTGCAGCCAATTATAAACAAAGCTATTGTAGCCTTGTTCGCCTTCTTTGTAGCCAAAAATCCCCGGTGGAATAGGCCCTTGTGCAACAATTCCTCGGCCATTAGTAAATATTGAAATATATTCTTCTTGATCAATAGCAATAGAAATAGCTTGTCGTAATTTTTTAGCTCGTTCGTCGTAACCACCAACTATGGGATCGTGCATATTAAACCCAGTATAGAAAATAGACGTCTCTACCGCTGTTTTTAAATTAATTCCACGTTGTTTCATCTCCTCACTTAGTGCAAAATTGCCAGCACTACTCATTTGTATGGCTTGGTCAAAACTATCTGAACTAATACCACTAATATCATAATAACCTTGCAAAAATTTATTCCAATAAGGAATGGTTTCTTTTTCTAAAGTAAATACAACTTTATCAATAAGTGGTAATTGCTTTCCCGCATCATCCAACAGTCCTTGTTCTTTATCGCCCAGATCACCTTCCAGCGGATAATGATCCTGATGATAATTAGGGTTTTTGGTCAACACCATTCGACGATTGGGATCATTTTCTGTTAAATAATAGGGGCCAGTACCAATGGGATACCAATCTAAGGAAATATTCTTGTCGATTAAACCTTGCTGCTTATAAAAAACATCTGCCTCCCATGGCATCGGCGCAAAAAACGGCATGGCTAACCAGTATTTTAACTGGGGATATTTACCCACAACTTTAATTTGATAGCGGTATCGATCAATGACTTTCACGCCATCAAATGACATCGCTCGTAAGTCTATTTTTTTATTTTGTTGTTGATACTGTCGTAATTGATTTACATATTCTGCTAAGCCAACAATATATTCCCCCATTAACCCTACAATAGGCGAATGCACTTTCGGATGTGCTAAACGTTTAATTTGATATACATAATCTTCGGCAATTAATTCTCTGGTCGCATTCTCCTTAAAATCAAATAAAGTGGACAGTTCGTTTAACTGTTTTTCAGTAAGCTGGTGATATAAAAATTGTTGCTCTTTTGTTTTAGCAAAAGCAGGATGTGGTTGATAATAAATATTGGGCTTAATCGTTATTTCATAAATGCTATAAGCTACATTTTCTACTGGTTCGCCGGCATCAACTTCAATATTTTTTTTATTGAAATAACGCACTTTTGGTAAACTTTCAGCCGTTAATGGAATTAATTGATAAGGCCGTTTAAGGTAATGATATTGCAGTGGTGGCTCATAAATCTGCCCGGTAAAGCTGACTTCATTACTGGCATAAGAGCGTGCCGGATCAAGGTGTTTTGGTCGCAATGAAAAGGATGTGTACATAGTAGACTCATCCGTTGCTTGTTCAGAATAGGGTGAGTTCATTATTAAAAAGTCACAAGCCGTCAGGCAACACAAAGTGACAAAAATAAATAGTGGAAATCGCATCACGTTTAAATTGTTTTAGCTAAATTTACACGTTCTGCAACCGTGTCAGGAATATTTTTAATTGCTTCAATTTTTTCTAATCGTGTTAATAGACCGCAACGATTTGCTAACTGAATACTTAGCCCTGGTCTTGCATTCATTTCTAACATCAACGGGCCATGATCACGATCAAGCACAATATCAACACCAATGTATCCTAGTCCCACTAGATCATAACAATGCGCTGTTAAATTAAGAATTTGTTGCCAGTTTGGAATTTGTAAACCTATGATAGAAGCACCCGTATCTGGATGCTGGCTAATAAATTGTTCATGCCATACACCTGATAATGTCTTTCCTGTTGCCAAGTCAATGCCTACACCGATAGCACCTTGGTGCAAGTTAGCTTTGCCATCAGACTCTCTTGTGGGCAGTCTAATCATGGCCATGATCGGCACACCACGAAATACAATCGTCCGTATGTCTGGAACTCCCTGATAGCTCACATCTGCAAACACAGGATCGAACCTAACTCGTTGTTCCACCAGTGCTGTATCCGGCAAACCACCCAGGCTATACATGCCACTTAAGATATTAGAAATATAATGCCCAAACTCTTGTTCATTTATAATTTGACCATTATTTTTACGATAGCCACTCTGGCTGCGTCCAATAATAACCAATATGCCTTCACCACCGCTGCCATGAGCAGGTTTAACTACAAAGTCATCATACGGTTTTAATTTCTCAAATAGCGCTGCAATTTGCTTTTCTATTTCAACCAAAGCATATAAACGTGGAACAGCAACACCTGCAGATTCTGCAAGCCTTTTAGTTTTAATCTTATCATCAACCAAAGGATATAAAGCGCGTTTATTATAGGCAGATATATAATCGCCATTACGCTGATTCATACCGAGTATGCCCATACTTTTCATTTTCCGCCAAGGAAAGATCTGCTCAATAAATGACATTATGACAAACCTATGTGTTGAATAATAAGTTTAGCCATCGTCTTTAGCTAAGCTGGCACGAAAGCGCCATAATTCCGTTAATCGATATCCGGTATACCTTCCAAGTAATAACATGGCAGCTAAAAGTATTAATAATATTTCAGGGAATACAAAAATCATATGTTCCATTGTATCGTTACTCATAAGCAAAAAGCCCAAGGCCGCCACAACCAAACTTCCAAAGCCTTGTTGCAATGCTTCTGAAGGGCCGTGTTCTTCCCATATCAGCGACATACGCTCAATGGTCATCGCTAGAATAACCATCGGGAATAAAGCAATAGATAAGCCTTGTTCAAATCCTAGTTTGTGACTAAATACAGTAACTGCCGTCATTAAAATAATCACAATCGTTAGCACTGCTGCCAACCTCGGCACCAACAATAATTGCAAATATTCCAGATAAAATCGTATGGCAAGCCCTAGCCCTACGATTAATGTAAATAGAAATACACCCCAAAGTAACTCCGTTTCACGAAAAGCTAATGCAATCAATATCGGCATAAATGTACCAAAGGTTTTGATACCCACAACATTTCGTAATAAGACAATTAATAGCGCACCCAGCGGCACCATTAATAGTATTCGATATACATTTTGTGTTTGTATTGGCAGGCTGAATAAAGAAAACTCCATTGCTCTAGAATCCATTTCTCGTGCCCGTTGTTCTGCTAAACGAATAGGCTCTTGAGTATGACGGCTTATCGCAAAGTCTAAACTACTCTCTTTGCCGCCATCAACATTGAATATTGCTTGTTCTGCATTCTCCCAAATGAGCACATTATCAGGCAATTCACTTGCACTATTCTCAGGATTAAAAGAAAGCCATTCTTGTTCATTATGAACTTGTAGCCAAGGTACTAATTTACTATGGCGAGCACCTTCACGCAGAAATAATACATTCACTGTTCTAGAGGGAATTCGGGCTCCTGCGAGTACAAGCCTAATTAAATCAACTCGCTCGCCTATTGTGTTCACCTTGCTCAATAATATTTGAACGTTTTCATCGGGTATTTCTGAATTAAAGCGCAATAACAATTCACGTGTAAACGTTTTTACATCTGCTGATTTTTGACGCACTTCTTCCAATAAGGCGGTGATTGCTGTTGCTGTATCTTCTGGATATTGAGGTATACTAGGAGCCGCAACTGTCGATTTATCCTGCTTTGAAATAGATTGCTTAGCTTCATCATTATCACGCGCTAATTGTAAATAATAATACAATACTTGTTCGCCTCGAGCTCGGCGAACAGCCCATTCTGCTACACGATTTTTATCAACAGTCGTTACCGCCAAACCATATTTACCTGAAACATAGTTTTCATCAATCATCATGTAACCAGGTGAAATGGTCGGCAACATAAACTGCGCTTTTAGTGGCCCTTTCTTCGCAGTAAATGCTAAACGTGCTTCTACACTCCACACTTCAATATCATCACTTGGAAATAGTGGCAAACCTAAAGTTGAAACTTTATAAAAGATAAGGCTAGATGCAAATATTAATAGGGCCAGTGCCAGCAACTTTACATGTAAGTTTTTCAATGCATTTTCTCCCTGCCACAAATGTACAGTTTATTTCTCATCCGTGTTCAATAAAATTTCACATTTCTTCTTCTTTGCTCGAACAGTAAAAGTCTGTGAAGGATCGACAATTATCCCCTGTTGTAATAATGCTCTCCCTAAGAGAATCGGGTAATTAAATTGGCTTCGATCAATCAAGCTAAATTCACCTGTAAAAATTTGATTATGGAGACAAATACTCATTTCAACTACGGGTCTAACTGCCGCTTTAAACTTATGGTCTTTAATTTTGACATCACGAATCAATGGTAAGTTAATTTGTACCATTTCATCTACACCAGTACGGAAACTCACCCACGGTGCACCTTTTTTTTCAAAACGCTTTATGTCAACAGCATGTAGCGAAGATGTTTTAGCCCCCGTATCTAGCTTTGCACGCATTCTAATATTTTCAGGCTGCAATAAAACACTTTCTAGCCAACCGGCTGTGATTAACTGTTGTGACTGTTCTGTAGCAGATAACCGGTTTGAAATAGCACTGAAAAATAGAACACTGAAAATTGAAAATAATGTGAGTGGTAGTTTCATTCTATACTCAGAACCTAAATGTTAATCAAAGTTCATTAGTTAGTGGGATTGCTGTTAATTCAGAGTCATATGATACCAAATAATTAATGCCTAGAACCGCTTTATCTTTCTCACATAGCTAATGCCTTGTTATACTATGACAAGCATTAAGACTCAAACTACTTGCTTATAAAATGAGTAAGTCTGTTTAACTTACTTTATCAAATAAATCTAGGAGACAAACATGGGGTTTTTACAAGGTAAACGCGTACTTATTGTAGGCGTTGCAAGTCCTCGTTCTATCGCTTCAGGCATTGCACTTGCTATGGCACGAGAAGGTGCTGAACTCGCCTTCACTTATCAAACTGATAAATTAAAATCTCGCGTTGAAAAAATTGCTACTGAATGTGGCGCAGATCCCAGCCTACTTTTTCCATGTGATGTTTCTAGTGACGAGCAAATTGATGCTGTTTTCGAGCAGCTTAGCCAACATTGGGATGGGCTTGATACCATTATTCATGCTGTTGCTTTTGCACCACGTGAACAATTGCAAGGTAGCTATGTGGACAGTGTGACACGTGAAGGTTTTGCTATCGCGCATGATATCAGTGCATATAGTTTTGCAGCGTTAGCCAAGGCGGGAAAATCGATGATGGCTGGACGAAATGGTTCATTGCTAACATTGAGTTATCTAGGTGCCGAACGCGCTATTGAGAACTATAATGTTATGGGAATAGCTAAAGCAAGCTTAGAAGCTAGTGTTCGCTACATGGCGCTATCTCTTGGTCCAGAAGGTACACGCGTCAATGCCGTTTCAGCTGGACCTATAAAAACATTAGCATCGGCAGGTATTGCTGATTTTAGTAAGAAACTTGCTCAAGGCGCAGCAGCATCGCCATTGCGTCGCAATGTGACTATCGAAGAAGTGGGTAATGTCTCAGCATTTCTGTGCTCAGACTTAGCGTCAGGTGTTACTGGCGAAATTACCTATGTAGATAGTGGTTTTAATATCGTAGGTATTACCGGCTAACAACACACCCAAATAAAGCTCAAAAAAAGAGGCCGTAATGGCCTCTTTTTTATTCTATACCCCTGACCATTCAATCTGCAGAATTCAGCAGGAGAAGAAGCCATACTGTTCTAGGCATAAAGTCGCAGAATTAGTCATTCTAATTTAAGACTTTATAACGACGAAGAGTGTGGCTTATTCTCTTGCCCTGTGGGAGATTAGCACAAACGCCAGTGCCGCGTTGCAATGTTTGACAAGGACTAGTCATTGCCTTCACATTGCGCCTTGCTCTGGTGCTTGTGCTAAACTCTGAAATCTACAGATTGAATGGTCACGGGTATAGATCTTTTATTGCTTACAAAAATTGCTCATAGACTTCTATCTCAGCTGACTCTTTTAAACCAGCAATAAAAGCACGTAACTCACTATCACTATATGTCGACATCAGATAGGCTTGTAACTTATCTTTTTCTTTTTGCGGATAATCCTCAGGAATACTATCACCTTCTAGTACAGCCGATACTTGAACAACAATATAATTACCATTCTCTGCTATAAACCCAGAATATTGATTCGATTTATCCGGCCTTGGTGTAGAAAAGGCTTGCCTTAATATCTGCCTATTCACCACTGTATTCGCCCGGTTTACTAATTGCTCTGATTGCCAGCCATCCTCCTTAAATAAGTTAGAGGCTGTCTCACCGGCTTTAAGCTTCTCAATAATAGCTAGACCTTGCTCTTTTGCTTCCTCACGTGCCAATTCATACCGAAGTTGTTCCCGAATACTAGGCGCAACAGACTCAAAGGGTAATTGTGACGATTGAGTATATTTATTCTTATGTAGTACAAGCATCCGTGTTTTACTTAACTCAATAACTGAACTATTTAAGTCATTGACCAATACATCTTCACTAAATGCAGCTGTAATCACTTTTCTTTCTGATGCTATGCCACTGCCACCACCACGTGCAAAGCTAGGGCTTGTTTTTATTTCTAAACCAAGCTCTTCAGAAGCAATTTGTAAATCATCTGGATTTTCATAGCTAAGATCAGCTAATAGTTGTGCTTTCTCATAAAATAACTCTTCTGCCTGCTGTTGTTTATACATCTTTTCAATGTCTTGTTTAGCTTCTGCATAAGACTGCCCTTCACCGGCTTGAATTTTAGTTAGTAAGATTATGTGGTAACCAAACTCAGTTTTAATCAGTTCGCTAATGTCACCTTCACTCATATCATCAAAAACTGATTTTTCAAAAGCAGGTTCAATATCTTTACGCTGAAACAGCCCCAAATCACCACCATTCATAGACGAACCAGGATCTTGTGAATATTTAGAAGCCAAATCAGCAAAACTATCGCCAGCTTCTATGCTTGCTTTAATAACAGAATATGATTCTAAGGCCTGTTTTTCATCTTGTTCTAATAGTATATGGCTAATTTGACGCTGCTCTGGACCAATAAATTGACTTTCATTGTCAGCATAGAATTGTTTTAACTTTTCTTCATCAAATTCAATAGCATCACTAAGATCATCAACAGATAATTCAATATAATCAACCACCATTTGTTCTGGCGCCAAATAACTCGCTGCATGTTTTTCATAATAATCACGAACAGCAATATCATTTATTGTTATTGAATCTGCTTTATCTTTTATATAAACCACACCATAAGCAACTTCACGAACCTGATTTTCTAGTCTAGATATATCATTTAGCAAATAATTGCCTAGAACTTCAGATTGCTGAATATTGCTGCTAATTTCCTGACTTAACATATCCGAACGTAATTGTGCTTCAAATCGGCTTGGCGTTAAGCCTGAGCGTGCTAACAATCGATTATAGGTGTCAGAATCAAACTGGCCATCTTTCTGGAAAGCAGGTGTTGAACGAATATTATTCAATATACTTTTATCACTGACTTGTTGACCAATATCATGGCTAGCCATTCGTAATAATTTTTTATCCACAATACCATTTAAGACAGCTTGCTTAATTTCAAAGCGATCGAATACTTCAGGATCAAATTTTTCACCCAATCTCGCTCTCATTTGATCACGGTATTGCTGTAGTGCTTGCTGGTATTCTGCTTGTGGCACTTCTTCGCCATTAATTTTAGCAATCACAACGCTTGAAGGCCCAGTTAAATACGAGTTAACTCCCCATAAAGCAAATGGGATACTAATTAGCCCTACAATAAACCAAGCAACCCAGCCTTGAGCATGAACGCGAATGAAATTTAACATAGAAGAAAACCTTCAATAATAAGTATGCAAAAAAAAAGGCGCATTTTAATGCGCCTTCTTAGATTTAACTGGCGGAGCGGACGGGATTCGAACCCGCGACCTCCGGCGTGACAGGCCAGCATTCTAACCAGCTGAACTACCGCTCCTAATTTATCTGGTGGGTGTTGAGGGGATCGAACCCCCGACCCTCGCCTTGTAAGGGCGATGCTCTCCCAGCTGAGCTAAACACCCCAGAAAAGTTCGCTAGTTTACAGCATCCTTTAAAGCCTTACCAGCTTTAAATGCAGGAATTTTTGCTGCTTTAATTTGGATTTCTTCGCCTGTGCGTGGATTACGACCTGTGCGTGCTGCGCGGTCACGAACAGAGAATGTTCCAAAGCCTACTAATGTTACTTGATCGCCACCACTAAGTGCTTTTGTTACTGCACCTGTCATGCCGTCTACTGCTAATGCTGCTTTTGCTTTTGAAATGTCAGCCGCACTTGCCACTGCATCAATTAATTCAGATTTATTCACAACTTAATTCCTCTCGTTAACTTAAAATTATTATATGTCCCACCAGACAATCTAACCGATCCAGCCCTACGGGGGAACGTGTATATAACTACAGCGAAAACAGCCTGTCAACCCACAAATTAGGGATTGTGTTTATACTAATCAAACAATTTCTTTTCATACAGTTGCTTATGCTCGCAAGGTGATAAATTTATCACCTTAGAGTGAAGCCAACCAAAGCCGTGTTAACGCAACATATTGTGTAATGGATATTGTTTCCGGACGTTGTTCTAAGTTGATACCTGCTTCTACAATAAGCTCCGGGCTTACTATTCTTTTCAATGTGTTAGCGATTGTTTTCCGTCTTTGAGAAAAAGCCTGAGTAACAATTTTCCCTAGCGCTTCAACATCTACATTACCACTGATATAGCCACTTTCTGGATATGGATTTAAATATAAAATGGCAGACTCCACTTTAGGAACAGGATAAAATGCCTCAGCTGGTACAAGAAAAACTAGCTCTGCCTGACACTGATATTGCACCATAATACTTAAACGACCATATTGTTTAGTTCCCGGTTGCGCACAAATTCGCTCTACAACCTCGCGCTGCAACATAAAGCACATATCTTCAATGCAGTCAGATTGTGCCAATAAATGAAATAATAAGGGTGTCGTAATGTTGTAAGGAAGATTACCTACAATACGTAATTTTTCTTGTTCATTTACTAATGCTCGATAATCAAAACTCAATGCATCTGCCTGATGGATGGTCAAATTGTTATATGCTGAAAACTGCATTTGTAATAGCGGGACGAGATCACGGTCTAATTCAATCACATCTAATTGATCACTATTTTGTAAAAGCGGTGCTGTTAATGCGGCACGTCCTGGACCAATTTCAACGATGTGCTGTCCTCGCTGTGGAGCAATTGCGGCAATAATATCGTCAATAACAGACTGATCTTGTAAAAAATTTTGTCCGAAGCGCTTCCTAGCTTTTGGATATGGCCTTTTACTCATGATCTTTTTTTCTTTTTGCCATATCAACTGCCATATCAATTGCTGCTTGTAGACTGCTACTATTTGCCTTTCCTGTGCCCGCTAAATCTAACGCAGTGCCATGATCAACAGACGTTCGTATAAAAGGTAAACCGAGGGTCACATTCACTGCCTTACCAAAGCCTCGATGCTTCAGAACGGGTAAACCTTGGTCATGATACATCGCCAACACCACATCATAATTAGCAAGTTTTTCTGCCACAAAAATCGTATCTGCGGGCCAAGGTCCTGATAAAGCTAGTCCCTGTTGCGATAATCTTTCGATGACGGGTGAAATAATATCAATTTCTTCTCGTCCTAAATGGCCATCTTCGCCCGCATGAGGATTAAGTCCACATACGGCAATACGTGGATGAGGGATACCTACTTGCTGCTGTAAGCTTATATTTATAATCTCTATCACACGTGTTAATGATTGCTGCGTAATCGCTTTGCTGACTTTATTGAGGGGCAAATGCGTTGTAGCTAATGCAACTCGTAACTCTGGTGTAGCAAGCATCATCACCACTTGTTGAACATCGGCTCCATCAGCAAAAAACTCAGTATGCCCAGTAAAGGCTACTCCAGCATCATTAATAATACCTTTGTGTACCGGAGCAGTCACAACAGCATCAAATTGCTTTGTTAAACAACCATCTAATGCTTTTTGTAATGAGGCCAAAACATAAGGCGCATTTTTTTTATTCAAAATTCCAGCTTGAACTGGCGCAGCCAATTTTTTTGGCAGATACTTCAAGCTATTTTTCTTTGAAATGGTGGCGGGCTTATTTTTATCGAAAAGCTCTAACGCTACAGACAGGCCTAAATTATCATTACTCTGCTTTAACAATGCAGGATCAGCGATAACTATAAGCTCACATTGTTGTTGATATTGTGCGATCTGCACACATAATTCCGGACCTATGCCTGCAGGCTCACCTGCAGTGACCACAATCCGCGGACAGAAAGTCAACGATACTCCACATAAGCTTCATCACGTAGTTGTCGCAACCAACTTTCTAAATCTTCTTCAATTTTACGTTTACGGATTTGAGCGCGTGCCCGATTTCGATTAAATTCTTCTGCCATATTCTCTTCTCGGCGCTCAACTACTTTTATAATATGCCAACCAAACCGACTTTTAAAAACATCACTAATTTCACCAACGGCTAACTCATTCATTTTTTCTTCAAATTCAGGCACCATCACTCCCGGACTCGTCCACCCTAAACTACCACCATCAATAGCACTACCTGTATCATCAGAATGCGCTCTTGCTAGCTCTGCAAAATCATCACCATTTTGCAATCTTTCACGCAACTGTAGTAGGCGTTTTTTTGCTTCATCATCACTTGTTAACTCATTTGTCTTGATTAAAATATGACTTGCCAAGGTTTGTTTCACCATATGCGATTCTTCGCTTTTCTTCTCTGCTACCATCACCAAATGAAATCCACTACCACTACGTAGTACTGAGCTCACCTTACCCACCTCTAGCGTGGGCACAACATCAGCAAATAATGATGGTAATTCACCTTTTTTCCGCCAACCAAGTAAGCCGCCTTCAAGTGCATTTTGACCATCAGAGTATCCCGCGGCTACTTCAGTAAATGGCGTACCTTGATCTAATAAACTTTGTATTTTTTTTAGCTTTTGCTGAGCCTGTTGAACTTCTTCGGGCTCCGCCGCATCAGGAACACTCACTAAGATATGAAACAAACGATAGCTTTGTTCTTTTCCACCCTGTACTGATTGCGTTGTTAAATAACCATCGATTTCTCTATCTGATACAAGAATCTTATCTTCAACTACCGCTTTTCGTAATCGATTGATAGTCATTTCTTCTCGAATAGATTCCCTGAAATCAATAAAATCAATACCATCGTCTTCTAATAGATCGCGAAAGCCGCGTAATGATAAATCGTTATTTGCTGCAATCTGAGTAAGCGCTGCGTTCAATGCATCATCTCCCACCCGAACACCTATATTTGCTGCTTTTTGCATTTGCAAGCGTTTCATGATCAAGCGTTCTAATACTTGCTCACTTAAAATTTCAGCTGGAGGTATCGCAGCATTGCGCTGTTGTAACTGCTTGCGAATCGTTTGCTCCAAATCATTCCGCTCACTTTCAAGCAATACTTCATTGTTGACCACAGCAACAATTCTATCTAACGGCTGTGCCCACGCGCAGTTCATTATCATTAAAGAAAGTAGTAAAATTCTAATCATGAAATATCCAACAAGTCTCGTTCATTATAAGGTGTAAATTATCAAAGTTCGCTATTGTACTTGAAACAGTGGAGTATATACCCGTTACCATTCAATCTGCAGATTTCAGAGTTTAGCACAAGCGTCAGAGTAAGGCGCAATGTGAAGGCAATGGCCAGTCCTTGTCAAACATTGTAACGCGGCGCTGACGTTTGTGCTAATCTCCCATAGGGCAAGAGAGTAAGCCACACTCTTCGTCGTTATAAAGTCTTAAATTAGAATGACTAATTCTGCGACTTTATGCCTAGAATAGTGTGGCTTCTTCTCATGCTGAATTCTGCAGATTGAATGGTAACGGGTATATATCCAAGTAACTTGGCTATCATTAAAGACAACGCATAAACTAAATTCGTTCAAAATGTTTTGGTGACATGTCTAAACATTAAAAGTTTGAGTCATAGCCTAAAATACTTTTTTCTAATAAAGTATCTGTTTTCTGACCGAAGTTACCCAAGCCTTTTAGTTCAATTTGGAATAATATTGCTAGGTTACGATTATCGTCGAGGGCATTATTAACGTAATCTCGCACCACTAGTCGCGTAGCCCAGCAACAACTATCATATTCAATGCCCGCTAAGGTTTCTAAAGTTTGGCTTTCTTTTAAAGATCGATACCAACGCCCTATAACACTCCACTTTTTGTTAATTGGAAGTCGGGCAGAAATATCTACCTGCTCCAAGCCAAGTAGATTAGATACATTATCTCGACGGTAACGGTGGGAGAAGTTCAACAAGCGACCACTCTCACCACGATATTGTAACCGCACTGCTGACATATTTGATCTGCTTTCATGTGGATCCCATTGCATTTCGCCGCGTACAGTCCATTCTTTTGCTAGTGATGCGGCAATTTCAGCGACCAGATCAGAACTCGAATCAGACTTTTTTATTGTATTATTGATCGTTACATTACGATCACGAAAATACTGAATTTGCCCCACACTTAGCCTTAGAGATTCACGCCCAGTTTGTTGATTTATAATTCGCGATGTCAATGCGATTGATAATTGATTAGCATCCCCTAGACGATCTGTGCCAGAGAAACGATCATAGGCAAATAATTGCCCCATATTAAATGTCCGCAAACTACTATCAAACACCGGAATATCATTCTGATTTCGTTCAGGAATATATAAATAAAATGCGCGCGGTTCTAAGGTTTGAATATAGCGGCCTTGTCCCAATGACATTGCTCGTTCAAAGAATAAGCCACTATCTAGGCTAACAACAGGCGCTGTTCTTGTTGGCGTCTTATCAATTCCTGTTGTTACATTATCAGTTAAATCGTAACGCGTATGCTTCAAAGCGATCCGTGGTGTCACAAATGCGGCTGCCGATGACCAAGGTAGGCTTACAGAGGGTTCTAGATCAATTCGTCGACCAGCAACATTATCATTATGATCGAAATCAACATATTCTGCTTTCATTCCATACGCTAAACCCATTGCTTGATCGGGAAAATACGCTTTGAATAATAACTGTGGTAAACGTTGATATGGTTTGTCTACATCTGTCAGGGTCTGATATCCTTGAACTCGGCCAGTGAAACTCCAATTATCTTCTGTATAAGCCACACTAAATTGACGATTCAAATGTGTTGTACTTGCTAAACTAAGATTTGAACCAAAATCTTGTAAGTAGTTATCATCGGATACATAGTTATAATCAATGGCAGTATTCCATCTTGATGAAAAATAACCGGTATGTTGCAGAGAAAAATGTTTCCGATCTTCCTTATAATATGGGTTAAGAATGTCCCCATCATTTTTCAATTGATCATTCATCAAGAGCCCAGCATCAATTTTACCTTTATGCCTACCATATAGATAACGAAACTCTGTGTTGAGCATTAGGCCTCGTTTTGACATTATCCTCGGTGTAATTGTCGCATCTTTATCAGCTGCAATATTCCAATAATAGGGCGTTTGAATTTCAAATCCATTTTTGTCTGAATTAGCAAAGGAAGGCGTTAAAAAACCAGATTTTCGTTTATCACTTAATGGGAAACTTAAATAAGGTGTATAAAATACGGGCACTCCCGCCAATCGTATCTTTACATTACGTGCCACACCCACATCGTTCACATGATCTAAATTAACATTTGAAGATTCTAATAACCAAGCATTATCGCCAACACCACAGGTTGTATACGTAGTATCTTTTAATATTGTCTTTTCAATACCCTGCCGATATACCGTTCGAGCTTTTCCTCTTGCATGACTCTCACGTAAGCGATACTCAGCATCGACCAATTTACCTTCATCATTTGATAACGCCCACTCTGCTTGCTTCGCATTCAGAATAATTTCACTATCACGAATTTGAATATGACCTTGAGCGGTAATGTCACCTGATATTTGATTATAAGTTGCTCTATCAGCTTGTAACTCTTGACCTCCTCGCATTACGACCACATCGCCCGTAAACACAGAGATACCATTTTCAATTAATTGCGCATCATTAGCTTTCAGATCAACTTCAGATTCACTTGAATTTTCAACATATGGCAGAAAGTCAGTTCCTAAACTTGGTTGACACTGCTGCCAAGCTAATTCAGCGGACGTAATTGTGCTTAAACTATAAAAAACAACACCAACTAAAAGAAAGTCTTTGCGCATGCTGATCCTTAAAATATTATTTCAGCCTAAAAATTATGCTGTAGAACATAAAACTATTAGTACTTTATCGCATAAAGTCTTGCCTTCTCCAAATTAGACATCATGCTTGTCACAATAAACTTGATCACTTCTATTTTAAATCAATAACTTAAGGTGTATCATTAAATGTGTTTGTCGTCCTCCAACCATAATTTATCCGAGTTTTATCCGAAGCAGAGAATATTTTTTTAAAGTTATTGTTGACATCAAAACAACTAATCCCTATAGTATGCGCTTGCTTTCGGGGGCTATAGCTCAGCTGGGAGAGCGCTTCGCTGGCAGTGAAGAGGTCGACGGTTCGATCCCGTCTAGCTCCACCAGTAAGTCAAAGCAAACAGTTTTAGGTCCCCATCGTCTAGAGGCCTAGGACACTGCCCTTTCACGGCGGTAACAGGGGTTCGAACCCCCTTGGGGACGCCATACAAATCAACCGCTTAGGTAAAGCTAAGCGGTTTTTTTATACCTGTAAATAATTTATTTTAGTAAATTTTCCTCATAAAATACCATGCCACAGCAGCAAAGATGGCTGTTGGAAACATAGCCGTCAGCCACGGAAAAACACCAAAAACGAGTCCAATATTTTGAAAACTTTGATTAAATAAATAAAACCCTATACCCACAAGTGCACCAACAAGTATTCGACCACCTATTGGCGTTGACCGTAGTGGACCGAATACAAAGGGAACGGCAAGAAACACCATCACAGCCGCACTGATTGGCATCATGATTTTCATCCAAAATGCCATTTGATATCGCTCAACAGATTGTTTATTTTCTTTTAAATATGAAATATATTGAACCAAATTCCAAACAGGTAAATATTCAGGCTTCATTATTACAATATTTGCAATGCCAGGATTCAAAGGCGAGCGCCAACGTGCATGCTCTATTGTGCGTACCTGAACACCCTGTTCATCTATTGTGCTCTGCACTACGTCAGTGAGCGACCAACTTTCATCTTGATAGCTTGCTTCTTTAGCTTTGGTGATAATACGTAAACGGTTTTCGGCATCAAACTCATAAATTGAGATTCCTTCAAACCGGCCATCAGGTAAAATTCGTTTAATATGATTGAAATGCAATCCATTTCGCGTCCAAAAGCCAAAGTTTGATTGCATTCCGACCGTGCCTGTTTTCGCCTGAGATTGAATAGTTTCCGCTTTTCTCTCAGCTGAAGGCCTTACTACCTCCCCTATAAACAAAGTGACAAGCATAAGGCATAATGCCACTATTGCTACCGCTTTATTAATCTGCTGTACCGACAGGCCTGCCGCACGCATAGCGACCAGTTCACCTTGGCTTGCAAGTGTTCCTAAACCTAGCACACTACCTAATAATGCTGCTATGGGAAGCAAATCATATATCATTTTTGGCATTGAGAAAGCGAGATAAGAAAATATCTCGGTCAAGCCATAACTACCTTTGCCTAGGTCATCTAATTCATTAATAAAATCCATAAATGTGTACAAACCAATCAGCACAAATAATACCAGCAATGTGCTACTCAATACGGTCTTAGCTATATAGCGGTTTAACAGCGTCATTGGCTCTGCTCAACAATATGTTTTCGAGCACGATAGCTACGTATTTTCGACCAATTAAACATAAGTACTAAAATAAGCAGCATTAAGATATGTACCCATATCGCACCGAACCATGGTGCTACCACACCTTTAGACACCCATGCTCGCGTTATTCCCAATAAATTACTGTAGATAATATAAATCAATATAGCAGGGAAAAGTCCTGCATAACGCCCTTGTCGTGGGGCCGTTTTTGCTAAATTAAGTGCCATTAACGATAATATTATCGTCATAATGACAGATGAAGCGCGCCATTGAATCTCAGCCATATAATAGCCATGCTCTCTACGCTGCCACAATGTTGTAATCGGCAGAGCTGATCGCGCTGCAACTTCATCTTGTACTTCACCTTTTTCTATCAGCAAGCTATGTCTTTGATATTTTGCTATGGTGAAATCTTTGTCACCCGCTTGACCTTCATAACGATAGCCATCTTCTAAAATCAAATATTTATCTTGTGTGTCTGTCTCAATATTAAACCATCCTCTTGCTGCGCGAAAAATTAATGGTCGACGATCATTTCGATGAATTTCTATAAAAATATCTTCCATTGTTTTTCCATCATCACCCATATTTTGCAAATAAAAGGTCCAATCACCACTGTGACTTTCTTTAAACGTACCCGCTACCAGCCCACTGGTTTCGGCTGTAAGCTCAGCATGTGTAGCAATATAATGGCGGGCTAATAGTGCTTGTGGCGCCCAAATGAACACCAGCAATCCAATAAAGATCGCCATTACCCCAGAAAAAATAACAACACTTCGACCAAGTCGATAATTTGATACACCGCATGTTGCAATAACGGTCAGTTCATTATCAGCATTCATACGACCCAAAGTGAGTATTACTGCGAGAAAAGTACCCAATGGTAACAATAAAGATAATACACCTAAAGAACTGTATCCCAGTAGAGTGAAAATCACATCGCTTGGCAAGCTTCCTACCGCGGCTTTTGCTAAATAGCTTGCAAAGCGCGTGGCAACATAGATCAGCCACAACACGCTTGTAATAGCCAATAGATACAAAGTAAATTCTCGCCATAAATAACGGTCAAGAATAGAAAGGTATCGGGATGAAAATTGACGAATGGCAAGCATTATTTGGTAGTCTTCGTTAGAATAGTTAGCCTTGACTATCCATGATACATCAAGATGCTTGTATCATGGGTATTGAATCAGCTACACATTAATATAATTCACAGGAGAAATCCATGCAATATTTGGCCACAACAACGGCACCCGCCACATTAGAGACTGACTGTATTGTCGTTGCTGTTTTTGAACACAGTGAACTTAGCTCGAGCGCTTCTACACTGAACAAGCTAAGTGATGGCAATATTAGCCGCATCATCACTCGAGGTGATATTACAGGAAAACCAGGTCAAACATTATTACTGCAAGATGTTCAAGGAATAACAAGCCCTAGAGTATTGCTCGTCGGTTGTGGTAAAAAAGGTGAGACATCTGAAAATAACTACATCAGCGCTATTACAGCGATGGCAACAGTATTAAGCGCGTCAGCGATTCGCCATGCCACTAGCTGTTTAGCCGAAATTGATGTTCAATCCCGCCCATTAGTATGGAAAGTGCGCCAAACTGCAATCTCAACCGAAGCCGTTTTATATAAATATACTCAAACTAAAAGTGATGTTAAACCACAAGACTTCCCTTTAGAATCAATTTGCTTCTTTGATGAATCCAATGCCACTCAGGCGGCTCTTTCAGGGCAAGCCATCAGCAACGGTATGACATTGGCACGTGAATTAAGCAATTTACCCGGTAATATTTGTACGCCTAGCTACCTTGCTCAGCAAGCAATTGAATTATCAAACCGTTTTGATGCTGTTACAACAACTGTTCTTGATGAGGCCGAAATGGCAGACCTAGGAATGGGGTCATTATTATCTGTTTCACGGGGAAGTCGTGAACCAGCAAAACTCATCACTATGAGTTATAAAGGTGCGGGAGATGCACGTCCTGTTGTTCTTGTAGGTAAAGGTCTAACGTTTGATGCCGGCGGCATCTCACTCAAACCATCACAAGCTATGGATGAAATGAAATATGATATGTGTGGCGCCGCAAGCGTATTTGGCACCATTTCAGCCATCGCTGAATTAAATTTACCGATTAATGTAGTCGGCGTAGTTCCTAGCTCTGAAAACCTGCCTGACGGCGACGCGAATAAGCCTGGTGACGTTGTTACTAGTATGGCAGGGCAAACAATTGAAATTCTAAATACCGATGCTGAAGGCCGGTTAATCTTATGTGACGCGCTTACCTATAGTGCACGCTTTGAACCTGAAGTTGTTATTGATATTGCCACCCTCACCGGTGCTATTATTGTTGCATTAGGAAGTCAAGCAAGTGGTTTGATGGCTAATAATCAACAATTAGCTGATCAATTACTACAAGCAGGTAATGATAGCTACGATCGTGTATGGCAGTTGCCAATTTGGGATGATTACCAACAACAACTAGATAGTAACTTTGCAGACATTGCCAATATTGGTGGCAAAGAGGCTGGTAGTGTGACTGCGGCATGTTTCTTATCTCGATTCACTAAGGATTTTAACTGGGCGCATCTTGATATTGCCGGAACGGCATGGAAAGGTGGAAAAGCGAAGGGAGCAACAGGTAGACCTGTTCCACTATTAGTTCAGTTTTTACTCAATCATATCGCTCATAAATAAATGACCCGCATTAGCTTTTATGTTCTAAAAGGTGACAACGAACAAGATCGGCAGGTATTTGCCTGCCGATTAATTGAAAAGGCTTATTATCAGGGCCATCAGATCTATGTTCACACAGAAAGCGAGGAGCAAACAAATCAATTCAATCAAGATTTATGGTCTTTTCGCAATGATAGTTTTATTCCTCATCAAATTGTGAATAATGACAATACGGACGAGCACAGTCCTATTTTGGTCAGCCACAATGCGACACCACCACGACTGATGAATTTATTAATTAATTTAGCGAGTGAACAGCCCTCTTTTTTTAGTCAGTTTGAACGGGTAGCTGAATTTGTAAATGAAAATTCAACCATTAAAACTGCTGGTCGAACGCGTTATCGGTTTTATCAACAACGTGGTTATGAATTAGAAACTTTTACAATCTAATTTCATCCATCCTTCCATAAGGTAAATTGTGCATCTTTCTGCTGGGCTATGTGTTGCATAATATCATCGGCGTCCATTGGTACACAAAAATAATAACCTTGGCCAAAATGGCAGCCTAATGTCATTAAAATCTGCTGCTGTTCGGCTGTTTCTATACCCTCAGCCACAACACGTAGCTTAAAGTTTTCTGCCAGCGCCAAAATAGATCGAACAACGGCGTGGTCTGTATTACCTTTCCCTAAATTACTGATAAAAGTACGATCTATTTTTAATACATCTACTGGCAATTGTTGCAAATAATTTAGACTTGAATAGCCTGTTCCAAAATCATCAATACTTAATGAAACGCCCATATTCTTGAGTTCGAGCATCGTAAAAATTGCAGAATCCACATCGCCTAATACGACCGTTTCTGTCAGCTCAAATTCTATTTTGTCGCAACTAACCCCTGTTTCACTGAGTATATTGGCAACTTGTACAACAAAGTCTTCTTGCCAGAATTGTCGGGCAGATACATTAATGGACATATTCACTAAATCAGAAAATTCATCCTCCCAAGCTTTCATCTGCGTGCAGGCCGTTTCCATTACCCATCGACCGAGCTCAAGAATAATACCCGTTTCTTCAGCAAGAGGAATAAATTCCATTGGTGAAACTAATCCTAGTTCAGGATGTTGCCAACGTACTAAAGCCTCTACACCAGTAATTTTATTCGTCATTAAGTCAATTTTGGGTTGATAATAAAGAATAAATTGCTGCTGTTCAACTGCTTGTCTTAATGCTTTTTCTAGTGTGAGCCTGCGTGTAATTTTTTCATTAATTTCTGCTGTATAGAATTGACTATTATTGCGACCTTGCTCTTTTGCTAAATACATTGCTGAATCAGCTTGTTGAATTAAATCATCTGAGTCCAAAGCATCGTCAGGATAAAGGCTAATCCCAATACTACCAGTGATCAATAATTCATGATCCAATATTTTATAAGGTGATTTTATTTTCTTTAACAATTTTGTTGCTATTGATTTCACATAACTAACTTCAGTAATATTTGGTAATAGCACAACAAATTCGTCACCACCAAAACGAGCGACTGTATCTTCTTTTCGCAATACTGACTGTAATCGAACTGCCAATATTTGCAATAGTTCATCACCAATTTGGTGGCCTAATGAATCATTAATATATTTAAAATGGTCGATATCTATGAATAATACGGCCATTTTTAATGATTGCCGTTTTGCATGCTCAATGGCTTGTTGCAGCCGATCATTTAATAAATTTCTATTTGGCAAGCTTGTCAATTCATCGTGCGTTGCCATAAATGCAATGCGTTGGTGATTGGCTTTGCGTTCTGTAATATCTTCACTTACTGCAATAAAGTGTGTAATTTCACTTAGGTCATCTAATAATGGGGTTACCGTTTGATTCACAATCATCGTGCTACCATCTTTTCTACGGTATGTTAGTTCCCCACTCCAAACATCACCTGATTTAACTTTCTTCCATAGTTCATTATCAGAATCTTCTACTTCTAAGGTTTTCAGCTTTTTCCCTATTACTTCTTCTGAACTATAAAGTGTCTGCTTAATAAAAGCATTATTTACCCATTCAATATCACCATTTGCATTAATAATTGTAATTGCATTAGCTGTTTTTTCAACTGCCGCTCGGTGAAGCCGCATTAGGCTTTGATCCTCAAGCATTCTACAAATTAGGCGTAAGCCTTCAGCAAAATTTGCTAATACCAATTGCAAATCTTTCGTAAAGGTCTCAGACTCAAAGGCATGAAAGCCAAGTACCGCTCGTGTATCTCCGCCGATATAAAAAGGCAAAAACAAGCTGTCATTAATTTCGTCAAACTGTAATCGCTGTCGCCATTCTTCGGGCATCTCACTATCATTAGTAACTCTTACTGGGATATGTTTATTTATACATTCGATCACTGGCCCCTTATCATTATGTAAGCCATCCCATGTGCGATTGCCCTCAAATAAAAAGTCTGAGACAGCCCCGGCATAACTAAGAACTTGGCTTTTTTTATCTACACAGATTTTCACCCAGGCCGAGGAAATATCGAGTATATATACTAACTCTTCTGTTACAAATTCGAGCAATGTAGAAACCGTCACATTAGAGGTTAGCACTTTTTGTTCTGTCTCTCTGATGAGCTTGTTTATCTCGTTCGTGATTCGATTAATATGGATATTTTCAATCGTGCCATAAATACTCCGTTCAGCTTGCTGGTTTTCTTCATTGATATGCAATGAGAATTGCACCCAGATATAACGTTCATCACTGCATTTTAATCGAACATTTCCCGCCCATGCATCTTGCTCACCCGAGAATAACAACTCAAGCACATGATCTACATATTCACTATCAATAGGCGATAAAAATTCACCCACCGGTTTATACAAAGATTCTTCAAATAAAAACCCAGATAATTCTATCCACACTGGGCTTAAAAACTGCCATTCTTTATTTTTGCCAATTTGAATAACAACTTCATTGATATTAGTCACTACTTGTCTATATCGCTGTTCAGATTCCAGTAGCTGCAATGTATCCACAGTCAAAGTATCATGCATCGATCGTAAGGCATGATCTAATTGCTGAACCTCTGTTGCCCCCTTAATCTCACTCATCGGTGGAGAATGACCTGCTGCATATGCCTTCGCGCGTTCAATCATTTCTAGTAATGGTTTTGCTACTAACTTGTGTACTGCAGCATTAATAAATAAACCAAGAATAGATATTGTGAATAAAATAAATATTATAGTTTTTAACAAATGACTATTGAGTGGCTTGAGAATTTCTGCAGTTGGTACAAGGCGAAAATATCGCCATTCATTTGGCATAAATTGATTTGCAATAACACGATATTCCACATCACCAATATTCACTGGGCTTAAAGCGTGTGATTTTAAATTGGTTTTATCTGTGATCAGCTTAATGAGATCTTGTTGTTTCTCATCTAAGTGAAACCTTTCTGGGTTAGCTTGCAATTGTTTTTGCCAAGCTCCTGCCAAAATAAAGTGTCCCTCTTTATCTACTAAAAAATGTTGCTCGTTCTTATAGCTGTTACTTTGTGAATATAACAGTGAAAAAAGTACATCCAGATTTACATCAATCCCTAGTGTTGCGACCCACTCATCATTAATATCTAAGGGTAAAGTCACACTAACCATCCACTTTTTTGGCACAGCATCATACAAAGCAGGAGTCCACATAATCGTTCGTTGTGGATTATTGGCAGGAGAGGCTAATGTCATCCATGGTGTCGATGTATAGTCTCTATTAGCTTCCATTGAATGGACAAAATCAGGGAAACCGCGGTAAAAAGCGACCACACTTCGATCGTGACCAATCATCCAAATATTATTAAAATCTGGATTAGACGTTGCTGAAGAACCAAATATATCGAAGATATCTAGCACCGTAGAATAAAACTGCTTTACCTCTGGTGTTAATTGAATCTCTGGAGGTAAAAATATGCCAGCTTCTTGCAAACCACTAAAATCATCTTGATTATTCCGCCATGCACCATCATCAAATTGCACTATTTTAGAATCAAATAATGTGCTGTCAGCATTAGATTTTACTAATTCACTTTTTAATTGCTGTGCTAGTGCCTGCAGGCTAGGCGAAGCCAACTGCATTACATTTTCATAATGACTTATAGTTGCATTAGTTTGCTTGCGCAATTCTTGCAACTCTGTCGATAATAATGATTGCTTTGAATATTGATAATAGGCTAGTAATGAAATCAGTGATACAAAAAGCACACTGAGAATTACTATCATACTTATCTTCCGTGAAAGACTCATCGATTACCCTTAAAAATAAAATTACACATTATCCAGTGCTTCCGTGTCTCTCTGGTTAACATCAATGTATAATGCGCGATTCATAGTCATATTTCAAGCCTAAAAACACCATGGACAAAACTTATAATCCTAATTCAATAGAGCAAGATTGGTACCAAACTTGGGAGCGCAATGGTCACTTCAAACCTTCCGGTGAGGGTGCGCCTTATGCCATCATGCTTCCACCGCCCAATGTTACTGGCAGACTGCACATGGGACATGCGTTTCAAGATACGATAATGGACACATTAATCCGTTACCATCGCATGAAAGGTGACAACACGCTATGGCAGGCAGGCACTGACCATGCGGGTATTGCAACCCAAATGGTAGTTGAACGTCAGTTGAATTCTGAAGGTAAAACACGCCATGATTTAGGCCGCGAACAATTTGTTGATCGCATTTGGGATTGGAAACAAGAGTCTGGTGGTGAAATCACAAACCAATTACGCCGCATGGGAACATCAATGGATTGGTCGCGTGAACGCTTCACCATGGATGATGGATTATCAGAATCCGTAAAAAATGTTTTTGTTCAATTATTTGATGAAGGTCTCATTTATCGTGGCAAACGATTAGTCAATTGGGATCCTGTTCTACACACAGCGGTATCTGACCTCGAAGTTTTATCTGAAGAAGAAGCCGGTCATATGTGGCATTTCCGCTATCCACTCACCGATGGCAGTGGTCATTTAGTAGTTGCTACCACGCGACCAGAAACGATGTTGGGTGATTCAGCGGTTGCCGTTCATCCTGATGATGAGCGCTATCAGCACTTAATTGGCAAAACAATTACCTTGCCGCTAGTGGGGCGTGAAATTCCTATTATCGCTGATAATTATGTTGATCCAGAATTTGGAACCGGCTGTGTCAAGATCACACCAGCACATGACTTTAATGATGCTGAAATGGGGCAACGCCATGATCTTCCTAAATACAATATCCTGACTATTGATGCCGCGATCAATGATGAGGCTCCAGAAAAATATCGGGGACTAGACCGTTATGATGCCCGTAAACAAATCGTCGAAGATCTTGGTGCGCTGGGTTTATTAGAAAGCATTAAAGACCACACATTAATGGTGCCTCGCGGCGATCGTAGTGGTGCTGTAATCGAGCCTTTATTAACTGATCAATGGTATGTCAAAGCTGACGTATTAGCTGAACCTGCAGTTAAAGCCGTGCAACAAGGCAAGATTAAATTTGTCCCCGGCAATTGGGATAAAACATTCTATAACTGGATGGACGGCATTCAAGACTGGTGCATTTCACGTCAAATTTGGTGGGGACATCGCATTCCAGCTTGGTATGATGAAGATGGCGGCGTTTATGTAGGCCATGACGAAGCGGCTGTTCGTGCTAAGCATAACTTAGCTGACAACATCACCTTACGCCAAGATGAAGATGTATTAGACACCTGGTTTTCATCTGCTTTATGGCCATTCTCAACATTAGGTTGGCCTGAAAATACTGAAGCATTAAAAACGTGGTATCCCACCAGCGTGTTGGTTACAGGCTTCGACATCATCTTCTTCTGGGTAGCCAGAATGATGATGATGGGCCTTAAATTTATGGACGACGTGCCCTTTAAAGAAGTTTATATTCATGGGCTAGTACGTGATTCACATGGTCATAAAATGTCGAAATCAAAGGGCAATGTACTGGATCCTATTGATATTATAGATGGCATTGATCTGGAATCATTAGTTGCAAAACGTACTTCAGGCATGATGCAACCGCGACTAGCCGAAAAAATTGAAAAAGCAACACGCAAAGAATTCCCCGATGGCATCGAATCTCATGGTACGGATGCAATGCGTTTTACCTTTGCATCACTCGCATCAACAGGACGTGATATTAACTTCGATATGAGCCGTATTGGTGGTTATCGCAATTTCTGTAATAAATTATGGAATGCTGCTCGTTATGTATTGATGAATACACAAGAGCAAGACAATGGTCTTGATAATGATGACGTTGAGTTAAGCCTTGCCGATCGTTGGATCATTTCTAAACTGCAAACAACTGAACAAGAAGTGACAGCTGCTATTGAAGCTTATCGGTTTGATCATGCCGCACAAGGTATTTATGACTTTATCTGGAATAATTACTGTGACTGGTATTTAGAGCTTTCTAAGCCTGTTCTCAATAACGATAACGCATCTGATGCAGCAAAGCGTGGAACACGCCGCACATTAGTACGCGTATTAGAAACGGTATTACGCCTAACACACCCCTTTATGCCTTTTATTACCGAAGAAATTTGGCAAACAGTAGCTCCGCTTGCCGGTAAAACAGGCGAGACCATTATGACACAAGCGTATCCCATCGCTGACGACAGTAAAATTGATCAAAATGCTGTTGCCGATATGGAATGGATGATGGAATTTGTAACCGGCATTCGCTCTATTCGTTCACAAATGAATATTCCACCGAAAAAGCAACTGCCAGTACTACTAAAAGACAGTACGGCTGATGATCAAAAGCGACTTGAAGCTAATTGTGACTTCTTAAGTCGTCTAGCTAACTTAGAAAAAATCGAGTTATTAGAAGGTGAAGCACCTGCTGCTTCAACGGCTCTAGTAGGCAAAATGGAAATACTCATTCCGTTAGAGGGTTTAATTGATAAAGATGCTGAGATCCAACGACTTGATAAAGAAATTGTTAAATTAGAAAAACTTATCAAACAATCTTCAGGTAAATTAAGCAATGAAAACTACACAGCTAAAGCACCCGAAGCAGTGGTTCAAAAAGAACGTGACAAATTGACAGAGATGGAACAATCTTTATCGCAGTTACTACAACAGCGGCAATCCTTAAGTTAACTTAAATTTCACCACAGAGGCACAGAGAACACAAAGTGGAGTGCTCTATGTGCTCCGTGCCTCTGTGGTTTATTTTTAAGACTTTGCTCTCTTATATTGATGATATTCAGGCAGCCAGAAGTTTTTTTCTATCGCATCCGTTAATTCTTGGTCAGATATTTTATCTGCAAAGTCCTGTTGTTGGGCTATTTTAGCCACTGCAAAAGCAATCTTTTTGCTCAAAATGGCAATATCGACTAATGGCGGCAATAAAGCGCCTTCTCCAGTTAGTACAACCGGTGATGCCGCGGCCAATATTTCGCTTGATTTCATCAACATTTCATCAGTGATCCGAGTGATTCTCGCCGCCACTACAGCCAAACCAAACCCCGGGAAAATATAACTATTATTACACTGTGGAATTGGGAAAGACTTATCTTTGTATTGAATAGCATCAAATGGGCTACCTGTAGCAATAATCGCTTGGCCATCAGTCCATTCTATTAATTGTTGGGGTGTTGCCTCAATCTTTTTCGACGGATTACTTAATGGAAATATTATTGGTCGCTCACAATTTTGTTGCATCGCTTTGATAATATCTTCAGTAAATAGTCCCGGTTGGCCCGATACGCCGATTAATACTGTCGGTTTGGCAAACTGCATTACTTCAATTAATGAAGCATATTCATCGGCTAATTTCCAAGCCAATAAATCAACTTTTTTCTGTACTAAGCTTTGCTGGAAGTCCAATACATCAGGCGACCCATCCGTTAATAAACCATCTCGACCTACCATAAAGATTTGACTACGTGCTTGTGCTTCAGTGATTCCCTCTGAACACATTTGCACAACAATCTGTTCTGCAATGCCACAACCCGCCGCACCATCACCAACAAAAACAATACATTGCTGTGACAACTTTTCATTTTTAACATGACTTGCTGCCAATAACGTTCCTACCGCTACAGAGGCAGTTCCTTGAATATCATCATTAAAACAACAAATCTGCTCACGATAGCGATTTAATAATGGTAAGGCTTTAGTTTGTTCAAAATCTTCAAACTGGAGTAAAACAGAAGGCCAACGTTTTTTCACCGCACTAACAAATAACTCTAAAAATTCATCATATTGCTGAGGATCTATACGCTGATGATGCCAGCCCATATAGAGCGGATCATCTAATAATTGTTGGTTATTGGTGCCTACATCTAAGGTTATAGGCAATGTATTAGCAGGGTTAATGCCCGCACAGGCGGTATATAATGACAATTTACCAATGGGGATCCCCATGCCGCCAATACCTTGATCACCCAAACCAAGAATACGGCTACCATCGGTTACCACAATTACTTTTATATCTTGTTCAGCTACATTAGCCAGCATTTTATCTATCTGATCACGATCAGGATACGCTATAAATAAGCCACGCGCGCGTCGATAAATCTCAGAAAAGCGTTCACATGCCTCACCCACAACAGGCGTATAAATAATAGGCATCATCTCTTCAATATGTTCTTGCACTAAGCGGTAGAATAAAGTCTCATTGTTATCTTGCATTGCACGCAAATAAATATGCTTCTTTATCGGTTTTTCAAAACTTGAATACTGTGTATATGCTCGCTCGGCTTGCTGTTGTAGCGTTTCATGTTGCTTTGGTAATAAACCCACTAAATTAAATGCTTCACGCTCACCATCACTAAAAGCAGTTCCTTTATTCAACAAAGGCATACTTAATAACGTAGTACCCGCATAGGATAATTCGATAGATTTACTCATATTCTCGTTTCTTTATTTTATTGAACAGGATACTCTATTATACCCGTTATCATTCAAAATGTTGTTTTGTAGTGCGCATAATGGATGGGCTAGCAAGGCATAATATTGATGTTCTATTGCTCAATATTATAACGCAGCTAGCGTATTCAATATGGGTGCTAGAAAATTGCATTTTGAATGATTACGGGTAAACACCCATCATTAATCTATGACAATATGAAATAATATGAAGATAAGCAGTTTTCCTACCTTAAAACCTATTGAATGGTTATTAGCCGCCCTATTGCTGCTTGCTCCTTTTTATTTTCATTATAATATTGGTGGAACAGGATTTCGTATCCCTAATAATATTGTTATCTGGTTTTTTGCTTCTATCATTGGCTTTTATTCTCTGTATAAATTTAGCCGAGCAAAATACTTTTATATACCCCGCTACTTTCTATTTGTTATCGCCTTCCCAGTTCTTGCTTTTTTTAGTGGTATGTTCGCAGGTGTCGAAATAGCAAATCAATGGGTCTTTAGATTGTTGTATATCTGGGGAGGGCTATTGTTTTTCTTTGGTCTTTATCAACATGGACTAAAACAAGGTCGTATTGACCGAATTTTATTTTTAATTGTTATTTCGAGCTTGATCCATTCTATTGTTGGTTTGGCACAGATAGTATTTATCACGAAACTGCCCTCATGGTTGCCCATTAATGCTAACGGCATTCCAACAGGTTTTTTTCAGCAAATTAACAATCAGGCTAGCTTTCAGATCACCAGTATTTTAACCGCATTATGGCTGTCATCTCGACCCTACATCAAACATGGTAAGCCTTGGCGCTTTTGGTTAATACTGTTAGCTATAGGCCTTGGTGCTTTTATTGTTAGTTACTCTGGCTCTCGTGTGGCTGCTTTAGCTTTTATCTTTGCATTACCATTAATGCTATTAAGTCGATGGCATCAAATCACTATTGATAAAAAGAGGTGGTGGTTAATCGCTTCAATAATCCTTATCTCAATTTTTTCTAGTAACCTTCTCAATAATAGCAAGCATGCTAATTCAGGCATTACAAGCGTTATAGAAAAAACGACTGCCATGAATTCTGGATTTTCAGGTTCTTCACGATTAGGCATTTACACTATCGCCTATGATGCTTTTAAAGAGCAGCCTATTTTTGGTCACGGAATAGGTAGTTTTATTCGTGTATGGCAGTTAGGGAAACCGCAATTCTATGCCGATCACCCTAATGCAAACTTGCCTAATCAACGCGTCGCCCACCCTCATAATGAAACTATTTTCTGGTTAATGGAAGGAGGATTAGTTGCAGGTTCAGGCTTATTGTTATTTTTAATTGCCGTATTACTGACATTGAAACAATTACCGCCTAGCAGAAGGTATGCCTATGCCGCGTTACTGCTTCCGATCGCATTGCATACACAAGTAGAATTACCCTTTTATATTTCGGCTAGCCATTGGTTTGTTTTTCTAATTCTATTATTTTCCGTAATGCATCCATTCCATCGCCGCCGTCGTGTCATTCTGTCTAATACTGCTAGAAAATCAATTCGGATTTTTGCTGTTTTAGCTGGTTTATCTGCGACTGTCTTTTTATCGCATACCATGGCATCTACGTTAGAATTTAAAAACTTTATATTGAAAAAAAGCTCAGCCGATAAATCTTTTCCAATATCTATTCATAACCCTTATTTCAAACAACTTGCAACGGAAACAATGATAACGTCTCTATTTTATTCTAGTGCGAAATATGGCCTTGATGATAATGTGCGATCATTTGCTGACTGGAGCGAACAAGAATTAAAACACAATCCGCATATCTTGTATTACAAACTGACCGTTGAGGCATTGAGTTATTTGAAAAAAAATAAGCATGCCTGTGAAATTACGCGGGAAGGGTTAACAATTTATCCTGACGATACCACGTTAATTGAGATTTTAGGGCGCTGTGAACAAAGAAATCTTTAGAACATGCCTAATTGTAGTTGGGCCGCTTCGCTCATTTGATCTTTAGTCCAAGGCGGCTCCCATACTAACTCGACCTTAACCGTATTTACGTTTGGCACGGTTGATACTTTAGCTTCAATATCACCCGGGAATGATTGCGCCACTGGGCAGCCCGGGGCTGTTAGCGTCATATTGATCGCCACATTTTTATCATCATCAATGTCGATATCATAAATTAAGCCCAACTCATAAATATTGACGGGGATTTCTGGATCGTAGATAGTTTTTAACATCTCAATCACGTCATCTTTCAGTTCGTCAGCTGTAATCTCGAAATAATGTTCACTCATTGTATTGCCTGCCTTATTCTGTCGATACTGAAATATCGTGATCATTATCCATCGCGGCATGCATGGTATGCCACGATAATGTTGCACACTTAACACGTGCAGGGAATTCTTTAACCCCGCCCAATACCTCTAGCTTTCCTAAGGCAGCGTGATCAAATTCTTCACCCGTTAACTGCTTATGCATTTGCTGATAAATATGCTCAGCTTGCTCTAAGGTTTTGCCTTTTAATGTTTCTGTCATCAATGATGCTGAAGCCACTGAAATTGCACAGCCACTACCTTGAAAACTAAGATCTTCAATCACATCACCATCAAGCTTCACAAACACCACCAAGGCGTCACCACATAATGGGTTATTACCATGCGCTAAATGATTCGCATCTTCCATTTCACGGAAATTACGGGGTTTTTTATTGTGATCCATAATCACTTGTTGATAAAGATCTCTTAAGTCTGCGCTGCTCATGCAAAAAGCTCCTGTACTTTTTTAATGCCATCAACCAGTGCATCCACCTCTTCCATCGTATTGTAAAATGCAAATGAAGCTCGTGCAGTTGCGGGTATGCCAAAAAACTGCATCACCGGTTGTGCACAGTGATGGCCTGTACGAATCGCCACGCCTTGTTGATCGAAAATCGTACCGACATCATGCGGGTGCACACCTTCAATCATAAACGACAACACACTGGCTTTTTGTTTAGCTGTACCAATAATCTGCACGCCATCCAATGCCGTTACTTTTTCTGTTGCAGCCACCAATAACGCATGTTCATGCTGAGCTAAATTAGCAATACCTAGGCCTTGCATATAATCAATTGCAGCCCCCATTCCGATCGCACCGGCAATATTAGGTGTACCCGCTTCAAACTTATAGGGCAATTCATTGTATTGCGTGTGTTCAAAACTGACCGATAAGATCATATCGCCGCCACCCTGCCATGGTGGCATTGCTTCTAGTAAATCCTGCTTACCATACAAGGCACCAATACCTGTTGGTGCAAACATTTTGTGACCTGAAAACACATAAAAATCACACTCTAAGTCTTGCACGTCCACTATCATATGCGGTACGGCTTGGGCACCATCGATCAATACTGGAATATCTTTAGCATGGGCTTTTTTGATCAGATCTTTGATTGGGTTTATCGTACCCAAAGCATTTGATACATGCCCTACGGCTAAGATCTTAGTACGATCGTTCAGCAATTCATCAATTGTCGATAAATCTAGTTCACCCGCGGTTGTCATCGGAATAATTTTTAAACTAGCACCAGTTTGCTCACATAATATCTGCCACGGCACGATATTAGCGTGATGTTCCATATGGCTAATAACAATTTCATCACCGGCATTAAGTTTAGGCCGAACAAAACTTTGGGCAATTAAATTAATCGCTTCGGTTGCGCCACGAACAAAGATTATTTCTTTATCAGATTTTGCATTTAAAAAGCCGCGCACCTTGCTACGCGAACCTTCATACGCATCCGTCGCTCGCTGACTTAATTTATGTACACCACGATGTACGTTCGCATTATCGTGTCGATAATAATTCGCTACTGCATCAATTACTTGAATGGGTTTCTGACTGCTGGCAGCATTATCTAAATAGACTAGAGGAAAACCATTAACCTCTTGATCAAGAATAGGGAAGTCATTTCTGATTGTCTGTAAATCTAACATTTAGTTGCCACCTTGCGGCAAGCGTTTTTCGATCACAGCAGACAATGCCTGACGGATATCATTAGCAGGGATCCGCTCTAATACTTCAACAGCAAACGCATAGGTTAATAAGCTACGTGCACTGACCTCGTCCAATCCTCGTGCACGTAAAAAGAACAAATGATCTTCATTCATTTGACCCACCGTACTACCATGAGCACACTTAACATCATCGGCGTAAATTTCTAATTCTGGCTTACTATCAATTTCGCAACGTCGTGATAATAATAAATTGTGATTTTGCTGGTTAGAATCTGTTTTTTGGGCATCTTTATGTACAATAACCTTGCCATTGAATACACCATGCGCATTATCATCAATAACACCTTTGAATAATTCTTCACTGGTCGTATTCGGTACAATATGGTCAATTCGAGTATGAAAATCAACATGTTGATCATTAATCGGCAAATATAAACCATCCATCACCACATGTGCGTGTTCACCTAATAACTGAGTATGCACATCATTTCTGGCTAATTTTGCACCAAGTGAAATACTATTGGTTTTCCACTGGCTATGGGCAGCTTGTTTAGTCGCTAAGGTTGCAATATGTGTTGCATTAGATGATTCTTGTTGTAATTTATAGTGATTCAATTCGGCACTTTCTGCCAAAACCACTTCACTGACAACATTAGTCAATGAGCTAGCCTCTGTTAAACCCACATAATGCTCAATTACCGTTGCTTTGCTGTTTTCTGACAGCACAATGACATGGCGTAAATGTGTTGCTAGATTATCTGTATTGCCTGTGTTCACAACTAATATTTCAATCGGTTTTGATACACTAATATTAGTGTCAACAGTAATTACTACGCCATCATTCATTAATAAGGTATTCAGCGCATTTAAGCCTTCTTTTTCAATATCAAGTTGCTGGCCGAGGTATGATTGAATGTGTTTTAGACCATAAGATAATGGGCTAATGGTTAAGCCGTTTTGTAATTCTGAGAGCTGAGAATACTGTTCTGAAAATATACCATCAACAATGACCACTCGGTAGCTGTCATTTAATAATGCTGATTGATCACATTGCGTTGCAGTAAGCGTATTTATTTCCGCGTTATGATTAAATTCTTGCTGTGATAATGCCCATAAACTAGTGTATTTCCAGTCTTCTTGTTTTTTTGCAGGCAAACCATTTTCATTAAATTGATTTAATGCTTGTAAGCGCAAGTCTTTCAGCCACGTCAAATCATCGCCGACAAGCTGATTAGTTTCAGCAATACTAGCAAAGGGTGTCGCTAGATCAGTCAGTTGCTTCATGCTGGTTGACCTTCAGGCGAACTATGGATCCAGCTGTAACCTTTAGCTTCTAATTCTTTTGCTAACTCTTTATCGCCCGATTTAACAATCTGTCCATTCGATAAAACATGCACATAATCAGGCACAATATAATCAAGCAAACGTTGATAGTGAGTGATCATTACAATTGAGCGGTCTGCTGAACGTAAGGCATTTACACCATCTGATACGGTTTTTAAGGCATCAATATCTAAGCCAGAGTCTGTTTCATCTAAAATCGCTAGTGAAGGTTCTAATAATGCCATTTGCAAAATTTCATTGCGTTTCTTTTCACCTCCAGAGAAGCCTTCATTAACGCCCCGATGCAAAAATTCTTCATCCATTTTTACTAATTCTAGTTTGCTACGAACTAAACTTAAAAAGTCGATGGCATCAAGATCATCTAAACCTTGATATTTACGTACGGCATTTAGCGCGGCTTTAAGTAAATAGATATTACTAACACCCGGAATTTCAACTGGATATTGAAAAGCTAAAAACACACCTCGTTGGGCACGCTCTTCTGCTTTTAATTCCAATAAATCTTCACCTTTATAGGTGACTGTTCCTTGCGTTATTTCATAACCATCTCGCCCTGCAAGTACATTTGACAAGGTACTTTTGCCAGCACCATTTGGCCCCATAATAGCGTGCACTTCGCCTGCATTAACCGTTAAATTAATACCACGTAATATTTCTTTGCCATCAATGCTGGCATGAAGGTTTTTAATTTCTAACATTTATAATCTCTTTATTTAAATCGTCATCCCCGAGATCTTTTATCGGGGATCTAACTATTTGCTTAAATAATCATCTAAGCACTATTTCACATCACTTATCCATAGATTCCCGATAAAAGATCTCGAGAATGACAATAAGCTTAACTAACCAACCGATCCTTCAAGTGATAAACCAAGCAGGTTCTGAGCCTCAACAGCAAACTCCATCGGTAATTGACGCATTACCTGCTTGCAAAAACCATTTACAATCATCGATACGGCATCTTCGACATCGAGACCACGCTGTTTACAATAAAACAGCTGATCTTCACTTATTTTTGAAGTTGAGGCTTCATGTTCAACGTGTGCTGTTGGATTCTTCACCTCTATATACGGGAAAGTATGTGCACCACACTGATCACCCATCAATAAAGAATCACATTCAGTATAATTTCGAGCATTTTCTGCATTGGGTCCAACACGCACTAAACCACGGTAAGCATTTTGTGAGCGCCCAGCTGATATACCCTTAGAAATAATAGTTGAACTAGTATTTTTACCAAGATGAATCATCTTGGTGCCCGTATCAGCCTGCTGCATATTATTGGTCACAGCCACTGAGTAGAATTCACCTACTGAATTATCACCTTGCAATATAATGCTGGGATACTTCCAAGTAATTGCAGAACCTGTTTCTACTTGTGTCCACGATACTTTTGAGCTTTCACCTCGGCATGCGGCACGTTTTGTTACAAAATTAAAAATACCACCAACACCATTTTCATCACCGGGATACCAGTTCTGTACCGTTGAATATTTAATTTCAGCACGATCATGTGCCACTAATTCCACTACGGCGGCATGCAACTGATTTTCATCACGCATCGGTGCCGTACAACCTTCTAAATAACTAACATAAGCATCATCATCAGCAATAATCAATGTACGTTCAAACTGCCCTGTATTAGCCGCATTAATACGGAAATAGGTTGATAGCTCCATTGGGCAACGTACACCCTTAGGAATATAGACAAATGAACCATCACTAAATACAGCTGAATTTAACGCCGCATAAAAATTATCTTTATAAGGGACTACACTGCCTAAATATTTCTTTATCAGCTCGGGGTGCTCATGTACCGCTTTTGAAAATGGCATAAAAATAATGCCGTCTTCTGCCAATTTATCTTGAAAGGTGTTGGCAACAGAGACACTATCAAATACGGCATCAACTGCCACACCGGCTAATCGTGCACGCTCATCAAGGGGCACACCTAATTTTTCATAGGTCCGCAATAATTCCGGATCAACTTCATCTAAACTCTTAGGCCCATCTTTCTTTTGTTTTGGCGATGAATAATAACTGATCGATTGATAGTCGATTTCAGGATAGCTAACATGCGCCCATTCAGGTGTTTCAAGGGTCAACCAATGATGGTAGGCCTGCAAACGCCACTCTAACAAAAACTCCGGCTCGCCTTTAATGCGTGAAATATCACGAACCGTTTGTTCAGTTAAACCCGGTAAAAAGGTATCTGCTTCAATATCCGTAACGAATCCCGCCTGATAATCAGTATCGAGTACGTCATCTATCTGTTTTAGTTCTTGTTCAGGCATGTAGTTCACCACTTTGTGAATTTTCTGATGGATAAAAATGTATTGGGCTTACGCCTGAGGATTGTGGTACCAACATATCAGATAGTTTTACTTCATCTAATGCATGGAAAACCGCGTTATTAATGCGCGTCCAATTTGTTTGCACATCACAATGTGCTTCTTGTTCACAATGACTTTCATCACTAACACATTCGGTCAGCGCAATCGGACCTTCAATGGCTGCAATAATTTCAGCAACCGATATTTGTTTTGGATTTCGGCTCAAATTGTAACCACCTTGCGCACCACGTTCAGAGGTTAATAATCCACTAGCTGATAATGCCTTCAATACTTTACGGACTGTCGGCAACGGCATATTTACCGATTCAGATAAGGTGTGTGCGCTATGTTGCTGGTATGTTTTCGATGCTAGATAACTCATCAAAACAATGCCGTAATCTGTTAATTTACTCATGCGTAACATATGAATATCTCCTAATAGGACTATTATAGTACCAATTAAAATAATAACCAAGTCTAAAAGTCAGATATTCGGAGTAAACTTACCCACTTGAGAGCTATCAATTGCCATCATTTTTATGAGATAATTTGCAATTGCTGAACTTTTTAACTGTTTCGCTTACTAATATGCCAACATCATTTAAAGTGATGATCGCATTATTAACTTAATTTACTATTTAAAAGAGCACATAAATGAATTTAAAATCTCTCATACTTATCCCCTTTTTATTTTTTGGAGCACATGCAATGGCTGATACAAACGCCGCAACGTTAGACACAGAACAACAAAAACTAAGTTATATCTTTGGTATTCAAGTTGGACAAAACATGATGGCTGAAGGCGTTGATTTAGAAATGGATGCATTCACTGCTGGTGTTGCTGATATGTTTGCAGGCAAACAACCACAGCTTAGCCAAGAAGAAGCTGGCAAAGTTATTGGCGTATTCCAACAAAAGAAAGCAGCTGAAATGGCAGAAGTCATGAATAAAAAGCAACAAGCATCACAAGCCTATATGGATGAAAATGCTAAAAAAGATGGCGTAATCACTACTGCTAGTGGCTTACAATACCGTGTTCTTAAAGAAGGTGACGGCGCAAAACCAACCGCAGAAGATAAAGTTATTGCACACTATAAAGGCACTTTATTAGACGGCACAGTGTTTGATAGCTCTTATGATCGTGGTGAACCTGCAACATTCCCTGTAAAAGGTGTTATTCAAGGCTGGCAAGAAATTCTACCTATGATGAAAGAAGGCGCTAAATATGAAGTTGTGATTCCTGGAAATTTAGCATATGGCCCTCAAGGTGCAGGTCCTAACTCACCTATTGGTCCTAATGAAACATTAATTTTCGACATTGAGTTAATTGCAATTACAAAATAAGCTCAAATAATAAAAGTGCCAGCTTTCTTGCTGGCACTTTTATTTTATCTTGCTGGGTATTTTATCTTGCTAGGTATTTTATCATTCTGGGTATTTTATAATGTGGAGAGTAAAATATGAAAATATTAACTTGTAGCATTTTTGCAGTATTATTATCCGTATTCTGCTCTGTCACATTTTCTCAAACTTTTGCCAGCACTAACAAACCTACTCAGCTCATTGAACTCTATACCTCAGAAGGGTGTAGTAGCTGTCCCCCTGCCGATAGATGGCTAAACAAACTAAAACATAATCCTAAATTATGGTCAGCCTTTATTCCCGTTGCTTTTCATGTCGACTATTGGGATTACATTGGTTGGAAAGACCCCTTTGGCAACTCTCAATTTAGTGCACGCCAACGTCAATATGCACGAGAATCCAAGCTTTCAAGCGTGTATACGCCCGGCATGTTGCTCAATGGACAAGAATGGACTTCATGGCGTCGCCAGGCTCGACTAAACTTACCTTCAAGCAGTGCTAAGGCAGGTAAACTATCACTTACTCTTGACAGCGGAAAAGTTACTGCCAGTTATCAGACTTCCGAACTACAAACATCAAGCTTAATACTCAATGTTGCAGTGCTAGGATTTGATGTTAAAAGTGACGTTAATGCCGGCGAAAATAATGGCCATATATTCACCCATGATTTTGTTGTGCTGGGCTTTCAGCGCGTCGCAATGAAATTGTCTGAAAAGGGTATGTATACTGCCACACTAGAACAGCTACCTGCGCTTAGCCAACCAGCCAATAAGCTTGCCATTAGCACATGGCTCAACACAGAAAAGAGCTTAACACCATTACAAGCAACGGGTGGATGGATTAAATAAGCATTTACTGCGTGAATATACCCGTTATCATTGAAAGTGCAGTTTTATAGTGTGCATAATGGTTGTGAGGACAAGGCATATTATTGATGTAATAGTCATTCTATTGCTCAATAATATAACAAAGTCATCGCAATCAGTATGTGCGATAGAAATCTGCACTTTCAATGATAACGGGTATATATTTTACTTTGTTACGCTAAAACTCTCACCACAGCCACAAGATGAAACTACATTCGGGTTATTAAACTTAAAGCTTTGATTTAAACCTTGTTTAACAAAGTCTAACTCCATTCCATCAAGTAAAGGTAGGCTTGATTGTTGAATCACTATTTTAACGCCATCTTGTTCAATCACACTATCAGCATCGGTAGCTATTTCAGCAAAATCGAGCGCATAACTATAACCAGAACAACCACTTTCAGTCACGCCTATCCGCAAGCCGATTTTATCTTGGTGTTTTGCCATCATTTCACGCACACGTTCCACGGCAGAGTTTGTTAATGTAATCATGCTGGATTTCGTCTCATCTTATAATTTATCTAAATTTATCGTCTTTTCTTTAATTTTATCTCTGTGGTGGTCGCGGATAACTTTACCTAGCGTAATACTTGCCAAGTAATTTTGAATTTGTTCACTCAAATCACACCATAAATGGTGGCTCAAACAAGCTTCGCCATCTCGACAATTAGATTGCCCCTTGCATGCCGTGCTATCAATATTTTCATCAACCGCTGAAATTACATCAAAAATGGTAATTTCTTCCGCCGGCCTACTTAACTGATAACCGCCGCCTGGTCCACGAGCACTGCTTACTAATTTGTGCTTACGCAGTTTCGAAAACAATTGCTCTAAGTACGACAGTGAAATTGATTGTCGTTCTGAAATATCAGCTAATGTAATTGAGCCTGCACCATAATTTAAGCCTAAATCGAGCATCGCTGTTACAGCATAACGACCTTTTGTTGTTAAACGCATATCAAAACCTTAATCTGTCATATAGCTATGATCTTCACATAACCAACTAAATCAGTCAACTTTTATATCTGATGATTCTGTTTCGACAGCTTGTTCTAAATTGCATTTAGATAACTCTGGCATTTCAATATCAGTCACTTTACCACCCAAACTTTCAATCGTCTCCAGCATCATTTCAACACGTTTGTCTAAAGCATGGATATGCTCAATTAAACCGTGTATCGCTGCTTCAACAGGATCTAACGTCTCATTCGATGTGCCGTAAGCATCAAAGCCAACAGCTTCCGCCAATTTTTGCTGCTGCTTTTTATCGTCACTGATATCTCTTCTGACTACTCGGCCTGGTACACCAATTACTGTTTCACCTGCAGGAACATCTTTAATAACCACAGCATTTGAGCCGACTCGAGCGCCTTCATGCACGCAGATTGGCCCTAATACTTTTGCGCCTGCTCCAACCACTACATTATTAGCTAAAGTGGGATGACGCTTACCCTCTTTCCACGACGTACCACCTAATGTCACGCCGTGATAAAGCGTGCAATCATCGCCAATCTCCGCTGTTTCACCAATCACAACGCCCATACCGTGATCGATAAAAAAACGTCGACCGATTTTAACGGCAGGATGAATTTCAATGCCGGTCAACCATCGACTTATCGTCGACATAAAACGGGCCACCCATTTAAGGTTATGCACCCAAAACCAGTGACTTAGACGATGCCATTGCAGTGCTTGCACGCCGGGATACGTTGTAACAATTTCAAATACATTACGCGCAGCAGGATCGCGATCAAATACGCAGTTTATATCTTCCTTAATTTGTTGCCATAAGGTGACTTTTTCGCTCATTTATCTAACCCTCTTGTCGTTTCTGCCGCTCGCAAAATGCCATGTAGAATTTGTAACTCATTACGATCTAACTCTGCTCGATTATACAACCTACGTAATCGGCGCATTAAATTTCGTGGGTTTTCGGGATCTAAGAAACCGATGCTTATTAATGCCTGTTCAAAATGTGTGTATAAATGTTCTAAATCACTTGCATCTATTGCTTCTCGATCTTCACCAATTCGCCCAACTGTAATACTGGGATCAAAGCTCATTTTAATTTCATAGGCTAAGACCTGCACAGCTGCTGCTAAGTTCAACGAGCTATAATCAGGGTTTGCTGGAATATTTATCAAATGCTGGCAACGATCTAACTCTTCATTAGATAAACCAGAATGTTCTCGTCCAAATACAATAGCAATCTCAGCACCATCAGGCAGTTGCTGAATATGTGTTATTGCTTGTCTCGGGTTAACAACGGGCACAGGCAAATGCCGTAGCCGCGCACTCATGCCATAAACATGCTGGCAATCAGAAATTGCTGATGCAAGGCTATCATGAACTACCGCACTCGCCAACACATCATCTGCACCCGAAGCGCGCGCCGTTGCCTCAGCACTAGGATAATGTTTAGGTTGCACTAAATGTAGATTAGATAAGCCCATTGTTTTCATAGCACGTGCCGCCGCACCAATATTACCTGGATGGGTTGTACCGACTAATATAAAGCGAATATTCTCAAGTGTTTTCATTATTTTCTCTGGTCAAAAACATGGCATCACCGTAACTAAAAAAGCGGTATTGCTCTTCAATGGCATGATGATATGCTGCCATTATATTCTCTCGGCCAGAAAATGCCGACACTAACATCAGTAACGTCGATTCTGATAAATGAAAATTAGTAATCATTGCATCTACACTTTTAAATTGATATCCGGGGTAGATAAAAATATCTGTCTCACCGTTAAATGGCTGTATTTCACCTGATTGCGAAGCACTTTCTAAAGCACGAACACTGGTAGTGCCAACCGCAATAACCCGCCCGCCTCGTGCACGTGCGGCATTGACTTGCTCACATACTCCCTTTGAAACATCAATTCGCTCAAAATGCATTTGATGCGTTTTAATATCATCCACCCGCACAGGCTGAAATGTTCCCGCCCCCACATGCAAAGTTACCTGTGCGGTTTCTATCCCTAATTCATTAATCGTATCAAGCATTGTCTGGTCAAAGTGTAAACCCGCTGTTGGCGCAGCTACTGCCCCCGTATGCTCAGCATAAACAGTCTGATAACGTTCTAAATCATTTTTATCAACTTCCCGTTCAATATAAGGTGGCAACGGTAACCTTCCATATTTCTCAAGCAGGTTACTCACCGTATCATCATCATGAAAATAGAGTTCGAATAAGGCTTCTTGTCTTCCTAGCACTTCAACATCTAATGAACCTTCAAGTACTATTCGCCGCCCAGCCTTAGGGGATTTACTACTACGAATATGCGCCAATACACGGTGATCATCCAACACACGTTCAATCAATACCTCAATTTGACCACCACTGTCTTTTTTACCTAATAAACGAGCAGGTATTACTTTTGTATTATTAAACACCAATAAATCATTCGGCTGTAACAAGGACGGTAAATCAATAAAGTGACGATCTGTTAACTGTGCCGTGCTGCCATCAAGCACTAATAAACGACTGGCATTTCGTTCAGCAGGTGGATATTGAGCAATAAGCTGCTCTGGAAGTTCAAATTGGAAATCGCTACGTTGCATAAGATAGATCACATAAGGAGACATTGCACGTTTAAACGTGCGAAGTCGTCATTCTATCAAACTTGCCATAATTTTTTGCTCTAAATATGCCATCTCTTCTTGAAGATCAGCTATATGTTCTAGCTTACCGTTAATCAACAAACTAGAAAAACCATGCATCAGTGACCAAACAAAGTTTGCCTGCATTTTAGGATCTTCTTCTTTAATTATATATGCCTGTTGCAACGTGACTAATATTTCCTCAAGCTCTTCAAAAGCCTCATTCGACGCTTTATTGTATTCATCTGTTTTTTCAATAGAAGCATCACCGAACATTAAGCCATAATATGCAGAATATTCAACAGCAAATTGCACATAGGCTTGCCCCATTAATCCAAACCGGCCTATTTCATCCTCAGAATAATCCAAGCGTGCTACTCTCAATGCAAGGCTAAATTTCTTAAATCCTTCCGTTGCCGTTGCCGTTAGTAAGTCGACTTTATTTGAGAAATGTCGATAAGCCGCCGTTCTAGAAACACCCACCCAATTACTTAAGCTGCGCATCGTTATTGCTTCAACGCCTTGTTTGTTTATCATGTCGACCGTTGCGTTTATTAGGCTAGATCGCAAATCGCCATGATGATATCGTTGTTGTAGATCTTCATACATAACAATAATTTACCACCTAATGTTGACACTGTCTACTTTTTTGGCTACCCTCTCATTAAACACTTAACTAATGGTTTAAAAGGACATGCCTTATGGAGTCTTACTTAATTTTAAAAACAATTCATATCATCGCTGCTGTTTTGTTTTTAGGTAATATTATTATCACCGGCTGGTGGAAGATAATGGCTAACAGAACAAATAACCCCGTTATAATTTCTTTTGCACAGCGACAAGTAACCCTCACCGACTTTATTTTCACTGCAGGTGGGTCAGCACTCCTACTTATTACAGGTATGGCAAATATAGGTATTCACAGTATAAGTATTAGTAGCACATTGTGGGTTTATTGGGCACTTGCACTTTTTACACTATCAGGAATCATCTGGGTCGCAATTCTCATTCCTCTGCAAATCAAGCAAGCTCGAGAAGCCAAAACATTTACACCTGAAACAACTATTTCACCAGACTATTGGCGCCGTGAGAATCTGTGGATAATTTTCGGCATTATTACCACACTTCTTCCCTTGATTAGTATTTCATTAATGGTATTGAAACCCATGTAACCGGAGTAGACCATGTCAACAAAACTAATTCTTATCACAGGTGCTTCAAGCGGCATAGGCGCAGAAATGGCCAAACAATTTGCACAACAAGGTCACACATTATTATTGCTTGCCAGAAATTCGAAAAAACTTGATGACGTATGCTCTGAAATTAAAAAAAGTGGTGGGCAAGCTTATTCGTATAGCTGTGATGTCGGGGAATATGATCAAGTGCAAACAATTACAAATACCATAAAAGAAAGTCATGGCACCCCTGATGTCATCATCAATAATGCCGGCAGCGGATTATGGCGCTTTATTGAAGAAACAAGTTATGAAGAAATCCTAGCTAATATTAAAGTACCTTACCTAGCGGCAGCCTACATGTCCAAAGCTTTTATGTCAGAAATGTTAGAACGAAATTCAGGTCAAATAATAAATATGACATCAATGGCAGCTAAAATGCCTTTTTCTGGTGCGACGGCCTATGTTGCATCACGTAAAGCAATGATAGGTCTCCATGAAGCCTTAACAATGGATCTGTATGGCACCGGCATCACTTAGTTATTTTGCTAAGGTTGATAGTAGCTTTTGGGAGAATAATCCCGGCAGCGAAGAACGGTTGCCATTAGCACAAAAACTTATTCCAATTATTAGCACTGAAACAGCCGCTAGAGCAGTTGTAAATGGTGTTGAAAAAGGTCAGCGAGATATAACTGCACCCTTTATGGCTCGCATTATTTTGTTCTTAAACTGGTTAACGCCCCCTATAACAAAAATGATTATGCATGCCACGGGTTACAAGCGCTGAATCCACCAATATAAAACTTCCAATAATAGCCTTATCTCGGTATAATTCGCATTCTTAATTTGGCCGGGGTGGCGGAACTGGTAGACGCGCCGGATTCAAAATCCGGTTTCTTCGGAAGTGTCGGTTCGATTCCGACCCTCGGTACCAATTAAGCGTTTCACGACATACCAGAAAGACCTTTAAGCCCTGCTACCATGCGGGGTTTTCTGTATCTGGCGTCCGGTAACACCTCATAACATTCCTTGATATACCCCAACTAACCGGGGTAATTTGGGGGGTAACCACTACCTTGAAAAGTGAGTTACCCCCAAATGCCACTATCAGAGATTAAAGTAAAAGCCCTGCATGTATAAAGCCTGACGGAGCCACCACCAGTAAATGCTGGCGGTTCAAATATCGCTTTGGTAGCAAAGAAAATAGGCAGATACACAATTTAATTTACAGTCTCCAATATTCGTCTTATTTGTAGCAAGCTTATATATCAAACCCAACTGACAACCTAAAATCGTAATAAATTCTTAAATGGACATTATCTTATGAATTGCTTCAACCATCTCTTTAGCATCACCAAATAGCATACGGGTATTTTCTTTATAAAAAAGAGGGTTATCTACTCCTGCATAGCCTGACGCCATGCTTCGTTTAGAGACAATCGTCATTTTCCCCTGCCAGCATTCAAGAACTGGCATCCCTGCAATAGGGCTATTAGGGTCGGTCAGTGCTGAAGGGTTAACAATATCGTTAGCACCTATCACAATGGTCACATCAATATCTGGAAAGTCTTCATTTATTTCATCCATTTCAAATACAATGTCATATGGAACACGCGCTTCAGCCAATAATACATTCATATGTCCAGGCATTCGTCCTGCAACGGGGTGAATTCCAAACTGAACATCTATACCCTTATCAATTAAAGAACGTGATAATTCGTGAACCACGTGTTGTGCTTGTGCAACGGCCATACCATAGCCAGGAATGATCATTACTTTTTCTGCGTCCAACAATAACCTAGCCGTTTCATCTGCATCGATTGAATTGACTTCGCCCTGTTCTTCATCGCTAGAGGATGATCCAATCATACCCCCCACAGACGTGCCAAAGCCACCAGCAATAACACTGATAAAACTTCTATTCATTGCCTTGCACATAATATAGCTTAAAATTGCACCACTACTCCCTACCAGCGCACCTACAACAATAAGTAAGTCATTATCAAGCATAAACCCTGTAGCGGCCGCTGCCCAACCTGAATAACTATTTAACATGGAAATAACAACAGGCATATCAGCACCACCAATAGATAACACCATATGTATACCAAAAAATAGTGCTATTAAGGTCATAAATAATAGCGGAGTCATACCGCCACCGGTTTCTGCTCCGTGAAGAAATACATTAGCTAATATAGCCACTAAGACCAGCGAAGCAAGATTAAGCCAGTGCTTGCCTTGTAAAATAAGCGGTTTTCCATCAATTTTTCCGCTAAGTTTGCCATAGGCAATAACCGATGCAGAAAAAGTCACGGCACCGATAAAGATCCCGATATAGATTTCTATTTCATGAATGGTTTTCTCTGCACCCACAAGTGAAATACTGGTGTCCATAAAATTAACATAACCTACCAGCACTGCGGCTAAGCCAACCAGACTATGTAAAACGGCAACCAACTCGGGCATTTCTGTCATCTGTACACGTTTTGCCATTGTTAAGCCAATCGCACCACCCGCAACCATGGCAAATATAATTCCCCAATAACTGGTAACTGCACCACTAAGAAGGGTAGCAATAATAGCGATAGCCATACCTAACATGCCATATAAATTACCGCGACGTGCTGATTCTTGATTATTTAAACCGCTAAGAGCAAGGATAAATAAAATACTCGCAGCAATATAACAAATTGTAACAATACCTTGAGACAAAATAATTCCCCTATTTCCTAAACATTTCTAGCATGCGACGGGTGACGGCAAAGCCACCAAAAATATTGATGCTCGTGATAAAGACGGCGACAATTGCTAATAATGAGGCCAAACCACTGGGAGCTGACACCTGTACTAATGCACCAATAATGATAATACTACTGATCGCATTAGTAACGCTCATCAGTGGTGTATGCAAAGAAGGTGAAACATTCCAAATCACCATGTAACCGATAAAGCAAGACAATACAAATACTGTAAAGTGTGCCATAAAGGATTCTGGTGCTACCGCCCCCATCCATAGCATTGCTACTGCAGCGATGCCAACAGGAACAAGTTGTTTCCATTGTGGTTTTTCTTGATCAGATTCAGCAACTACAGCTGCGATCGGCTCCGCCGATTTTTTCGGTGGTGTAGCTGATAGTTTTGGCGCAGGTGGCGGCCATGTTATCTCACCTTCATTGATAACAGTTGCACCACGAATGGCTTCATCATCCATATTAACCGTTATAGTGCCGTCTTTTTCAGGTGTCATATCAGTCAATAGATGACGAATATTAGTCGCATAAAGTTGACTTGCTTGTGTGGCTAAACGACTAGGAAGATCGGTGTAACCAATAATACTCACTCCATATTTTTTCGCTACTTTTCCTTTTTCTGTTAGCTCACAATTACCCCCCTGTTCTGCCGCGAGATCAACAATCACGCTACCTTCTTTCATTGATTTCACCATCTCGGTGGTAATCAATTTCGGGGCAGGTTTACCGGGGATGAGTGCCGTGGTGATAATAATATCCACTTCTTTTGCCTGTTCTGCAAACAAGGCCATTTCAGCTTCGATAAATTCTTTGCTCATGGTTTTGGCATAACCACCTTCACCCGAGGCATCTTCCTCAAAATCCAGCTCAAGAAATTCAGCATTCATGCTTTCAATCTGCTCTTTAACTTCAGGTCGCGTATCAAATGCCCTAACAATAGCGCCTAAACCTTTTGCTGTTCCAATGGCAGCAAGGCCGGCAACACCCGCGCCAATCACCATGAGCTTAGCAGGGGGGATTTTACCCGCCGCTGTAATTTGACCCGTAAAGAACCGTCCAAAATGTTCTGCTGCTTCAATGACCGCACGATAACCAGAAATGTTAGCCATTGAGCTCAAGGCATCCATTTTCTGAGCACGTGATATCCGAGGCACAGAATCCATCGCTAAAACAGTAATGTTTTTCTCTGCTAGCTGTGCCATTAGATCAACATTTTGAGCTGGCCAAATAAAACTAATTAGCGTTACTCCAGCTTTAAGAAACTGAATTTCTTCTAGATCCGGAGCCCTTACTTTAAGTATGATATCTGCTTTCTCATACAATGATTTTGCCGTTTTACGAATAGTAACGCCCGCTTCTTTATAAGCCGCATCCGGAAAAGAGGCATTGGCACCTGCACCGGATTCAATGGCCACTTCAAAGCCCAGCTTCATCAATTGTTGTGCTACATCAGGAGTAGTCGCAACACGATTTTCATCTGGATAGATTTCTGTTGGTATGCCAATTTTCATGCGGTAGCTTCCTTGAACAAATAATTGTTGTATAGTCTTTCCAAGCTATTATTACGTGCGTCCTTTTCCACCCGTAGCAATATAATCAGATAGTGCTTGTTGTTGTTTATTGACAGCTGAAACGATTTGGTGGACACGCTTTATAACTGCCCGCATAAAATCAAACATGAGCTGTGGTTCTTGTAATATTAGAGGCTTTATCTTTTCAGCCGTAAACTCTAGCACTTGAGCATCACCTATCGCCATGACTGAGGCGGTATGGGGCGTATCATCAATAAAACTTAGCTCCCCAATTAAATCACCTTTCTCTAGTACATGTAGAATTCTAGGCTTGCTATCCTTTTTCTTTTTTGTCTTAACAATAGCTAGCCTGCCTTTTGTAATAATATAAAAAGAGGATGTTGTTTCACCTTCTTTAAACAAAAAGTCATTATCTGCTAAATCATCAATGCAATCAGCACACTTTGCAAATATTAGCGCACCTCTATCACCAATATAACGACCAATCGGTGCATCTAAGATCATTTCCTTTAGTGTATTAATATCAGGTTTTGCCATGGTCTTCTCCGGTTTTATTGAGCAAGTGTTTTTTCTTGAAAAACTTAGTCGTGACTTCTAAATTTTCTTTTGCTTTTATTGTTAAGCCTTGTTGCAGTTCCCACTCATAACCCTTAATGGTTAGGAATTGAACTTTGGGCATATAATCGAAGCAGGTTTGGCAGGTTGCCAAAATAGATTCAACAGAAATAGCATGTGAGGTGAAACTAAAATCCATTTTCGGCTTAATATTTTCCAATTGAAATATTTCCAAATCAGGATTTTTACTTGCATCGACAAATAACACCTGTTTTTTATAGCTAATCATATCTGCATCTTCAAGATGAAGCTGATAATGCCGCATTAATTCTGCTTTAGGACAAATCGATTCTGCTTCTAACCAATCAATAAATGCCCAACCTAAACCATCATCTTGCCGGCCAATATTACCAATGCCATAAATTAAGCTATCGCTATTATTGTAGTCCGCTAACAAAGCGGCCATGTTTTCAACGGATGAATTCATTAACCAGCTTACCTTTTGAATCCAGTACAGAAACCACAAGTGGCATCTGTCCTGCTGCGTGGGTCGCACAACTTAGACAAGGGTCATAAGCCCGAATACTCACTTCAATTGCATTCATCATGCCTTCGGTTATTTCTGCATTACCACCTATATAATCCTCCGCAACAGAGCGTACACTACGATTCATCACTGTATTATTTTGCGTGGTTGCAACCACCAGATTAGCGAATGTAATATTGCCTTCTTCATTAGCACGATAATGATGCAATAAGGTTCCACGCGGCGCTTCAACTACGCCGACACCTTCACCTGTCCACATACTTTGATCATAGGTTAAAACAAGCTGTTCTTTTTGTAGTTCAGGATCATTGAGTAGCACTTTAATCTGTTCCGCAGAATGAAGAATCTCAATCGCCCGTGCCCAATTGGTATGCAAGGTCATATCATTTGCTTTGCCCTTGGTGTAGTCATGAAAACGTTCCAATGCTGCTTTTGCTAATGGTGTTGAATCAGAATAACTTTTGGTTACATTAACGCGTGCTAACGGGCCAACTCGGACAGAACCAGCTTCTCGCCCTAATGCTTTAAGAAAAGGAAATTTCATATAGCTCCATTCTTCAGTGGCTTCTGAAAAATGTTCCAGATAATCGTGATAATCTAATTCAGCAACGATCTCTTTGTTTTTATCAACAATACGCATTTTTCCATGATAATAATCGACATTATCATCTTCACCGACAAGACACATATTGAGTGCAGGCACATCCGCAAAGGTATCCACTTGCTCACGATTTTTTTCATGAAAGTCATAAAACAAATTTAAACCATCTTGAGCAAACTCAATCACATCATCAATTGAAATAAGCCCTTCATCACCATTTAACAATCGATCTCTAGCTTCAATACTGAGGTTCTGGTTTACACCGCCCGGAATAGAGCTAATACCGTGCATACGTTTACCTAACACCGACTTGATGACTTCTTGCCCCCATTTACGCAAGGCGACAACACGTTTGACTAATGCCGGATCAGCCTCTACTAATCCAAGCACATTTCTCTGCTCAGGTGCCGCATCCATACCAAATAACATTTCTGGCACGATCAGGTAAAAATAGGCCGTCACATGTGATTGTAGCTGTTGCCCGTAATGACCTAGTCGGCGCATTTTTTCAGGTGTCGGTAACATGGGAGTACCTGTACTATAGCCCACGCCGACAATATCATCCAGCGCCTTGGCACCGCATAAATGGTGACTCACAAAACAGATACCACAAATGCGCTGTAGTAGCATCGGTGCTTCCCAGTAAGGATGACCTTGGATAAATTTCTCAAAACCACGAAACTCAACCACATGTAACTTTGCATCAACCACTTGATTATCATCATCAAGATGAATTGTCACTTTACCGTGACCTTCTATACGTGTAACGGGATCAATAACTAATTTCTTACTCATTTTACTCTCCTCCGTTAATCATAACGGTTCATTTCGGTTGGTAAGTCAAAGCCACGACCATTAACAAAATCATCTAACACTTTAATGATCGCATCGCCATCGGGCGGACAGCCCGGGATGAAATAGTCCATTTTCACAACTTCATGCAATGGTTTGACTTTGGTAGTTATGATAGGTAAGTCATCATGAAAAGGAATCACTTTTTTTGCACCCGGCACTGCAGTAGCTGAATCAACATAAGCCTCTATAAAACATTCTTCCAGCGGCACGACGTTACGCATAGCGGGCACGCCGCCCCAAACAGCACAGGCACCGACAGAAATTAAAATATCGCAATTTTCTCTAAACTCTTCTAACGTTTCAATATTTTCTGAATTGGCAACACCACCTTCTACAAAACCTATGGTACAGCGATGAGGGATACGCTTTATATCGGTGAAAGACGAACGCGTAATCGCCACTTTGTCCAATAATCCTAATATACGTTCATCCATATCAAGAAATGACAGCGTGCAACCCCAACAGCCACATAAACCGATCATCGCTACTTGTATTTTTGCATCACGTTCGGCTTGTATTTTAGGATCTAATGGTGTTGCTGGTAGCTCATGAGACAAGATCTCATTTTTATTCGTTGAATGGCTCATCGGTGCTCCTTTTCTAGCGCACGTTCTTTAATTGATTTAATTTCAAATTTACGTTTTCCTATCGGATCATCGTAGCCTTGTGTTTTATCAATGATGCAGCCTACAGGACAGAGATCGGATGCAGCGCGGACCTGCTCTGGCGACATCTTATTGGCTAATTCGGCATCAATTTCGATACTGGCATGCGTACCACGACTTTTGATACTGAAAATCTTTTTACCCGTTTTTTTATCGCGCACCATATCAACACAGCGCTGACAAAATATACACCTATCACGTTGCAAGAAAATAGTCTTAGAGGCATGATCAACCACGCGCGGTGTAAAGCGGTATGGGAAGCGTGAAACCATCATCCCCACTTCATAGCCTGTTGCTTGTAATTCACAGCGCCCACTCTTCTCACAACTAGGGCAATTATGATTACCTTCCGAGAACAATAACTCTACCAATGCTTTACGCATATCGACAATTTCAGCATCATCGTTCACTTCTATTTCCATGCCATCACTCACTGGCATCGTACATGCCGCCATTACCCTGCCATTCACCTTGACGGAACAGGTACGGCAAGTGCCTAAACAGGGTTTGCCTTTCACATAACACAAGGAGGGTATATAGACACCATTTTGAGCGGCAACATCAATAATGTTATCGCCAGAACGAGCCTGTACTTCCTGGCCATCAATAGTAAGCTTAATCGACATTATTCCTCCTCCATAAGATTTTTAACTGCCAATTCATGTGCACTCATAGCCTCATCCATATCGAAAGAGGGCAATAGCGGCCCTTTCTGCACAACCAATTTTTCGGCATAAACTTCCGGAAACTTATCAAGTGTTGCCAAAATGGGATTGGGGGCAGCCGTGCCCAATCCACAACGACTGGTGCCTTTGAGTAAGTTGCTCCATGTCGTTATTTCTTCAAGATCTTGCTGAGTGCCTCTACCTGCAATAATACGCTCCATCTTGTGCATTAAATCGACACCACCCGCTCGGCAGGGAACACAAATCCCACATGATTCTTCAACAAAAAATTCTGAATAATCTCTGACAATTTCCAAGATGTCACGAGTATGATCAAATACCATTAAAGAACCATTGCATGATAAGTCGCTATAACAAAACTCTCGGTCACCATCTTGTTCAACTGATAAACTATCTCCGGCAGGGCCACTAATTTGTACATATTTAGGATCAACGGCACCAATCATCGTCATCACTTCATTAAGTGTTGTACCCCATTCAATTTCGTAAATTCCTGGTTTTTCACAATCACCTGATACGCTGAGTAATCGAGTTCCTGTTGACTCATCCGTTCCCGTAGCACTGAACCAAGTCGCTCCTTCTTCAATAATTCGACTTGCACAGGCTAGAGTTTCAACATTATTGACACTGGTCGGCATGCCAAGATAACCTTGTTGAATCGGATAAGGTGGTTTAACTCTTGGGGTACCTCGCTTGCCTTCGCAAGATTCGATCAATGCTGTTTCATCGCCACACACATAGGCGCCTGCCCCCATCTGAATGCGAATATCAAACTCAAAGTTGTTACCTAAAATTTGCTTACCTAACAGGCCATCATCTCGAAAATCTTGAATTTGTTGTTGTAAAAACTCTTTGAGATACCAATATTCGGCACGTAAATAAATGATACCGTGCCGAGAGCCTATCGCATAAGCGGCTGCAATCATACCTAACAATACGTCTTTGGGAGAGTGACTTAATAACACTCGATCTTTAAAGGTTCCCGGCTCGCCTTCATCAGCATTACAAATAACATATTTTTCGGCACCTTCAGCTTCGCGCCCCATCTTCCATTTGAGCCCCGTGGGAAAGCCTGCTCCACCACGCCCGCGAAGATTAGACTCCGTTATCATTTCAATAACATCTTCAGGAATATTAGTATCTAAACACTTTTGTAAAATAGATTTATAGTCACGGTTTGGCTTAAACAGCACACGGCTTTCAGTTCGCAGGTTTGCATCAACTATAGCTTCAACATAATCCTGCTTGGTATTTAAAACCTCATCGGGATTGGCAATTTCGTCGGCTGATTTACCTTGTTTTAGTTGACCAATAATGTCTTTGACTTTTGCAGGAGTAAGCCGAGTAAAAACCACATGATCAACCATCATAGCTGGTTCTTGGTCACTTAAGCCGATGCAGTTTGCATCACCTAAACCAATTAATCCAGAATCGTCGACACGATTAAACGAACAGCCTATTTCTTGCTCCAAGGCTTCTCGAACTTCATGGTAACCGTTCATTTTAGCGATAACAGTATTACATAAGTAAACTTGATGCTTACCAAAAGGTTTATCTAGAAAGAAGTGATAAAACGTTAATGTTTCTCTCACATCATCGCTGGACATTTTCAAACCATCCGCTAGCTGTGTTATCGCCTTATCAGATATATAGCCTTGTTGGTTTTGCACATCCCAGAGCATATCCATCAATCTTGTTTTATCTGAGCTATAACAGCTCAGTACCGACTGAATTTCAACATTCATAACTATACATCCTTTAATATTTAGTAATTTGTCACTAAAGGGAAGGTTAACTAAAGCATTCGGATAACCCTATCTTATCAACCTGTTTTTAGTGCCGCCGAAAAGCAAATCTGGATAAATTCTTCAACATCCAGTGATGCGCCACCAATTAGGCCACCATCAACATCTGGCTGTGCAAAAATTGCTGGGGCATTATTTGCTTTAACACTGCCACCATAAAGGATACGAATTGATTCTGCTGTTTCAGCATCATGCTTTGCAATTCGTTGGCGTATAAAAGAATGTACTTGTTGTGCCCACTCCGGCGACGCTGATTCCCCTGTGCCAATTGCCCAAACAGGTTCATAGGCAAGTACTGTTTTGGCTAATTCTTTCACTCCACGCTCTTCGATCAATATATCTAGCAGCCTTGCAATTATTTCTTCCGTTTTTCCAGTGGTATAGTCGTCCGATGTTTCCCCAATACAGATAATAGGAGTTAATCCATTTTTGACAGAACGGCAATATTTTTCAGCAACAATTTTATCAAGTACATATTGGTCTAACTCTAGACTTTCATAGAGGCATCGTCGTTCAGAATGACCAATCAATACATAAGAGCAACCAAAGCTTTTTATCATAGCCGCCGAAATTTCACCCGTATAAGCCCCTTCATTATAGGCTGATACATTCTGAGCGCCCCACTGTAGATTGCTACCTGAAAGTATCTCTTGAGTATCTTTTAGATATACGGATGGTGGAAACAAGGCAATATCAACCCCTGCATTCGGCATCGTTTTCAGCATAGACTCGATAAAATGAGTTTGCTCCAGCATTTTTTGTAGTAATTTTGTACAACTTTCGTCTGGAGAGTTCATTTTCCAGTTTCCAGCAACAAGTGGTTTACGCATAATTAAATACCTTTAAATAACGTAGCTCCCGATTAAGGTTCTACGATTTATATGGAATGATTGTCTGGCGACAGTGGGGCTTGAAGTGGGTATTATTCCTGATGATAGGAAATGATTCGCTCAACTTCGTTTTTAGATCCCAAAATAACCGGTACACGCTGGTGTACACCTTCAGGAATAATATCTAGAATACGCTCACGTCCTGTTGAGCAAACACCGCCTGCTTGTTCAACAATAAATGCCATTGGGCTGGCTTCATACATAAGGCGTAATTTGCCACCTTGTGTGGTCGGTTTATTATCCAGTGGGTAAAGGAAAACACCACCTCGAGTCAATACGCGATACACTTCGGCCACCATCGAGGCAACCCAACGCATATTAAAATTCTTTTCACGTCCACCATCCACGCCTTTGATGCATTCGTCAATATAACGTTGCACGGGCGGCTCCCAAAAGCGTTGATTTGACATGTTAATTGCAAATTCGGCGGTATCTTCTGGAATCGTCATTTTAGGATGCGTTAGAATAAATTCACCGACATCGTGATCGAGTGTGAACCCATCCACACCATTACCAGTGGTTAAAATCATCATGGTTGTCGGGCCATACACACAAAAACCTGCACAGACTTGCTCGGTGCCTTTTTGTTTAAAGTCTTCAACAGTCGGCTCAGTTGTACCTTCTGGGCAGCGTAAAATAGAAAATATCGTACCCACAGATAAATTAATATCAATATTAGAGGAGCCATCGAGCGGATCGAATGAAATCAGATATTTCCCTTTAGGAAGGTGGGCTGGGATTTGAATGATCTCTTCAATTTCTTCCGAAGCCATTGCGGCGAGATGCCCTGTCCAATTTAAGTGATCAACCATCACGTCATTGGTGATAATATCGAGTTCTTTTTGAACCTCACCTTGCACATTTTCTGATTCAGCTGCACCACCGATGCCAATAATGCCACTACGGTTGACTAAATGTGATATTTTTTTACAGGCACTGGCAATGTCATTCATTAAGCCAGATAGATCATCCGTTGATTGCGAATTGGCACGTTGTTGTTCAATAATAAATTGCGTTAAGTTTGTATGTGAGTTCATTAGAATGAATTCTCCAGTTCAATTAAGTTGATAGTCTTTATATTTTGTTTTAAAGACGAGAGAGCGTAAATTTTATATTCCCGTTGGCGCTAATTCACCGCTCGCATAGCGTGCAATCATTTTTTCTAATGATATCGGTTTTATTTTACTGGCATGACCTGCACTACCAAGGGCTTCATAACGATCTTGGCAAATTGTCTGCATGGCGGCCAACGCTACTTTATAAAATTTACGTGGATCAAAATCAGCCGCATTTTCTTCTTGTGCTAAATACTGACGAATAGAGCCAGTTGATGCCATTCGTAAGTCCGTATCAATATTGACTTTACGCACGCCGTATTTAATACCTTCTACGATTTCTTCAACGGGTACACCATACGTTTGTTTGATATCACCGCCATAGGTGTTGATAATTTTTAACCACTCTTGTGGCACTGAGCTAGAACCGTGCATCACAAAATGTGTATGTGGTAGACGTTCTTGTAGCTTCTTCAGGTGACTAATCGCCAACACGTCACCCGTAGGTGGGCTGGTGAACTTGTAGGCACCATGACTGGTACCAATCGCAACGGCAAGGGCATCGCATTCCGTTTGTTTGACAAACGCAACGGCTTCATCAGGATCGGTAAGTAATTGGCTCATATCAAGCTTTTCATCACTACCATGGCCATCTTCTTCACCCATCATGCCTGTTTCTAATGAGCCTAAACAACCTAATTCACCTTCAACTGACACGCCACAGGCATGTGCCATCTTGGCTACTTCTTGCGTAACACCTGCATTATATTCAAAAGAAGAAGGTGTTTTCATATCTGCCATTAGCGATCCATCCATCATCACCGAGCTAAAACCAGATTGGATTGAACGCGCACAAACAGCAGGCTCTGATCCATGATCTTGATGCATAACAACAGGAAGATGTGGGTATTCCTCGATAGCGGCTAAAATCAAATGACGTAAAAAAGGTTCACCTGCATACGATCGTGCACCTGCAGAGCCTTGCAAAATAACGGGGCTATCAACTGCATCCGCAGCTTGCATAATTGCCTGCACTTGTTCCATATTACTCACATTAAACGCAGGGATCGCAAATTGATGTTCTGCTGCATAATCTAATAATTGTCGTAATGATACTAAAGCCATATTCTTAAACCTCTGTTAAATCTTAATAAATCATCTATCGTGATTAATTGTTAGCATTCTATTTCTTGCTTGCCTTTAACCATATGTCGCTCAAGAGCAATAAGTAAACTCAATTATTCTTTTCATTTCCATAAGAAATCCTTATGCATTGACTGAGCCCTTTGTTTTTACTATTTCATCTACGCTCATTTAGACTCCCAGCCAGACATTTGATTGATAAATAATTGAAAAACCTAATCCAAACGTCAAAAACCCGATACTAATCTGCAAGCTATTGTGCAACCACGTCAATTTACTTGATGCTCGCAACGGTACCGCAATCACCATCGAAAGTAAGGCCATTCCCGCTATCGAACCCACACCAAATAACAAAATATAAACCATGCTTAATGGCACAGATTTTATTGTATCGAGGGTAAGCAAGATAAGTGCCGCCGATCCTGCTAAGCCATGCATAAAACCAATAAAGAGGGTGCGGTAAGGAAACTTTTCATGGCGATGATCATGCTTGCTTTGACCGTGATCTCTTTCACCACCATGTGAATGTGCATGAAAATGTGCTGTCGCATTATTGTGCTGATGACTGTGATAATGAATTCTTTCTTTAATAAAGCGGCGAAGCACGTCAACACCAAGTAACACCAACATAATACCGACTGCAAATTCAAGCCTGTCAGCCATTTGTTGGGAGATAATGGTGTTCATAAAGATAACGATGGAGCCAAATAAAAATAGCGTGGTCGTGTGACCAAGCCCCCATATTGCACCATGTTTGATACTAGCTCTAAGCGAGTGTTCTTTGGTCGATATAGCAGCAACCGCTGCTAAATGATCCGCTTCAAGGGCATGGCGCATACCAATTAAAAAGCCAAATATAAGTAAAGTAGTCATTGTTAACAAATCCTCGGTAATTGTTCACCGACCAACATATCAATAATTCTATTTCCGCCAAAACCGGTTTCTAATATCACTTTTCCTTGTGGCGACGCTTCAACCTTGCCAATCACACAACTATTTTTTCCTGCTGGATGCTGTTGCATTAGTTTAATAAGAGGTTCGGCATCTTCAGCTGCCACTATAGCAACCAGTTTGCCTTCATTCGCCAGATAAAGTGGATCCAGCCCCAATACCTCACAAACACCCCGAACTTCTTCTCGTACTGGGATCTTTGTTTGATCAAGCGCTATAGAAATATCACTATTGCCAGCAAATTCATTTAGTACCGTTGCTAAGCCACCTCGGGTTGCATCACGCATACAGTGAATATCTGGACACACCGCCAACATGTTCTGAATCAAATCATTTAACGGTTGGCAATCTGTTTCAACACTGATTTCTAGTGCAAGTTCACCCCGCGCATCAACAATAGCCGCGCCATGATCACCGATAAAACCGTTAATGATCACCACGTCACCTGCTAAGGCTCTATTGGCTCGAATATCTGTTGATTCTGAAATCACACCGACACCCGCTGTATTAATAAAGAGTTTATCGGCGGCGCCACGCGGTACCACTTTAGTATCACCTGTCACGATACGCACACCGGCCTCATCTGCTGTTGCTTTCATTGATGCAACAATACGTTGCAAGTCATCAATGGCAAAGCCCTCTTCTATAATCATGCCACAGGTCAAATAAAGCGGTATTGCACCACCAACAGCCAAATCATTAACCGTACCGGTCACCGCTAATTTACCAATATCCCCTCCGGGGAAAAACAAAGGATCAACTACATAAGAATCCGTTGTTAGAGCCAAACGATTCCCCCGTTTGGTTAATTCAGTTAAATCAAAACGGGCTTGATCCTCAAGCAACGTTAACTCTGCGCTATCAAAGCCGGCGACAAAGATCTCATCAATGAGATCGTGCATTGCTTTGCCACCCGCACCATGCGAAAGCGTTATTGTCTTGCCGCTAAATTTTGTTTTGGGTAAAGGAATAGTCATGCTCTTTTCTTCTCATGATAGCCATTGTTAAAGTAAGCGGCACAAGCACCTTCACTTGACACCATCAACGCCCCCATCGGGTTTTCAGGATTACATTTTGTACCAAATATTTTACAATCCCATGGTTTAATCACGCCTTTCACTACTTCACCACATTGACAGGATTTTGGATCAGCAATTTTTAGGTTGGGTACCGAAAATTTTTGTTCCGCATCAAAAGCCGCATACGCTTCTTTCATTCGCACACCTGAATGATCAATAGAACCCAAACCACGCCATTCAAAAAACTCTCTAATTTCAAACACCTGACTAATCGCTTCTAATGCTGGCGTATTACCATTAGGCTGTACAATCCGCTTGTATTGATTTTCAACCACGCTTTTACCCTGTTCAATTTGCTGCAAGACCATCCACAACGATTGCAAGATATCGAGCGGTTCAAAGCCTGTAATAACAATCGGTTTATGATAATCCAAGGCAATAAAATCAAAAGGTCGCTCACCCGTCACCATTGCCACATGACCCGGAGCAAGAAAACCATCCAATCGCATATCAGGTGAATCTAATACCGCTTTAATAGTCGGTACAGTCGTAATATGATTACAAAACAAAGAAAAATTGCTGATGCCCTCACGCTCAGCTTGTAACACCGTAAAGGCACTACTCGGCATGGTAGTTTCAAAACCCAAACCAAAAAATATCACTTCTTTATCAGGATTTTTACGCGCAAGATTCAAAGCATCCATTGGTGAATAGGTCATACGTATATCCGCTCCATCTGCTTTGGCCTGTAATAAGCTTTTCTTCGAGCCTGGCACACGCATGGCATCACCAAAAGTAGTGAAAATAACGTCAGGATTTTCAGCTAAAGCAACACAGTCATCAACACGCCCCATCGGAAGCACACAAACAGGACAACCTGGCCCATGCACCATCTCGATATTATCAGGCAACATTTGTTCAATACCATAACGAAAAATAGTATGAGTATGTCCGCCACAGAACTCCATTATTTGTAATGGTTTTGTTAACCTTGGCTCTAAGTTTTTAGCAATTTCATGAATTGCTTTAGTCAGTGTTTTTGCTTTTTCCGTATCACGGAATTCATCAACAAACTTCATGTTACTTTTCCTCGACTATCCGCTAATAATGTATGTACCAAATCCCAAATAATGTGATAACACGCCACATGTACTTCTTGAATACGGTGTATCGAATCACTGTCAACAATAAGACAATGATCAAGCAAACCACTTGATTTCATATCGCCACCATTTCCACCAACAAGCCCTAAAGTCACCAGTTTCATTTCCTTAGCTTTTGCATAGGCTGCCATCATATTCTCTGAACAGCCACTGGTTGAAAACCCCATCAAGCCATCACCTTCTCTAGCATGAGCATTGAGTTGCCTAACAAAAATATGTTGATAGCCAACATCATTTGATACCGCTGAATTCATTGCCGTATCAGCCAATAAATTCATTGCTGCTAAGGCGGGACGACCGGCTGTGACTGGATGCTGAAATTCCACACAGAAATGGGAAGCATCACAACTTGAACCGCCATTGCCCATGGCATACATCCGGCCTTTATTTTTATAGACACCCGCAATTGCCCGCGCGGCATCAAGTAAAGCCTCAGAATGATTGGCAAAGAATCGACGCTTAATATCGATACTTTCATTCGATTTTTGTTTGATTGACTCCAATAATCCTATTTGATCCTGCTCGGGATCTTTAGACTTATTGTGCAAAAAAGGATATAAATCCTGCAAGTGCTGTTTATTGTCAGTCTCACTCATGCTTATTGCGCACCTTGTTGCATCGCTTCTAACTCTTCTTGAACCTCACCAAGCTCTTCTAAAATTTGTAATGTTCGGCTTGCTTCATCTTCATCAATTCGGCTCATGGCAAAACCGACATGCACCAACACCCAATCTCCAATACACGCATCGACAGGATGATCCTCACTGACAATACAGGCAATATTCACTTCACGCTTCACGCCTGATACATCTACTTTTGCCAAAAGACGTTCTGCATCTGTTATTTCAATAATCTGACCGGGTATACCTAAACACATTGTTGTTTCCTCATAATTCTTGTTGCGGCAATAACAGCCTGACCAAGTGAAAGTCCACCATCATTTGCTGGCACATTTTTATGTGTCAGCACCCTAAACTGTTGCCCTAAACCTTGTTTCACATCTTCAAATAAGGTTTTATTTTGAAAAACGCCACCGGATAAAGCAATTGTATTAATCTTATTATTATTAGCCAACTCAATAGCTAATTGCTGAACCGCCAGTGATAAACCTTTATGAAATCGTGCAGAAATAATGGCGAGATCTGTCACATTTGATAAATCATTTAATAACGCCTTCCACATAGGAGCAGGATCAAGCACACCTTCTTCTAGCAAAAAAGGATACGCTGCTTGCCCTGCTTCGAGCCATGCTTGTTCTGTAATACACGCTTCTAATTCAATAGCAGCCTGCCCTTCATACTGGATCTTCTCAGAACAAATACCCACTGCAGCAGCAACCGCATCAAATAAACGTCCAGCCGATGAAGCTAATGGGCAATTCAACTTTTTTTCAAGCATCGCATTAAAAGTCGCTAATGGTTTTTGTGATAGCATCTGCACAAGGTCTAATTCAGCATAATGTTTGCTGACCCAATCCCAGCCTAAACATGCCTGTAAATGTGCATAGGTATTGCGCCATGGTTGTTTCATGGCAACTGTTCCACCTAATAAAGCGACGGGTTTAAAATGCGCCATTCGCTCACTGTGTGCATAATCAGCTATTAAAAACTCACCGCCCCAAAGATTCCCATCATCGCCAAAGCCCAAGCCATCCAATACCACGCCCAAAACAGGTTCGCCTTCAAATGGATAGTCGTTATCTGCTAGACAAGATGCTATGTGAGCATGGTGATGTTGGATAAGTTGTAATTCTATCGCTTGTTCGTCAGCAATTTCACACCCTGCCTTATTAGAGAGATATTCAGGATGTGCATCAACAGCTAATTGACTAGCCTGATGCTGAAATAGCGTTTGGTATAAAGTAATAGTATGTCGATAGTTTTCATAAGTTGGGTAATTTTCAAGATCACCAATGTGCTGAGATAATATAGCCTGACTATTGTTGAGCAAACAAAAGGTATTTTTTAATTCACCACCCATGGCTAAAATCTGTGGCGCACTCTTAAAGTCATCGGGCAAAACAATTGAATGTGGTGCAAAGCCTCTGCCACGACGCAAAAACTGCGGTTGTCCCGCCATTATCCGCATCACCGAGTCATCAACACGATTTTCAATATCACGATTATGAAGCAAAAAATAATCTGCAATATTAGCTAACCGTGTTAACGCATCATCGTTATTAATACATTGTGGTTCATGTGCCGTATTTGCTGACGTTAAAACTATTGGGTGATCGATATCGTTGAGTAGCAAATGATGCAGTGGACTATAAGGCAGCATAAAACCGAGCGTATTGTGCCCTGGAGCAATATTATTAGCTAACGCTGTTTGCGGCTTTTTTTCTAATAAAACAACCGGCGCGGCACTACTTGTCAATAACGCCCGTTCTTGTTCATCAACATGACAATATTGCTCAATCATTGCCATATTTTTGGCCATTAAAGCAAAAGGCTTACTTGGACGTTGTTTTCGGTTTCGTAATCGCTGTACCACTGCTTCATTACAAGCATCAATAGCTAAGTGAAAACCACCAATGCCCTTGATGGCAACAATAAAGTGTTCCTTTATATATGTTGCAGCATCAGAAACGACAGATCTAGTGGTAAGTTTCTTTCCATTTTTATCTGTTAACCAGCATTCAGGCCCACAGTCGGGACACGCATTAGGTTGAGCATGAAAACGACGATTATCTGCTGAATTATATTCATCTTGACAGCTAGGACACAGGGTAAATTCAGCCATGGTCGTTTGCGCCCGATCATATGGAATACCTCTAACAATACTTAGCCGAGGACCGCAATGCGTACAGTTAGTAAAAGGATAAGCATAGCGGCGATTAGTAGGATCTAAGATATCTTCTATACATTTGTCGCATGTTGCGGCATCGGCTGTTACACCTGTATTGGCGATGGAGTGTGTGGAAGAAATAATCTCAAAATCATTGTCTAAACTAGGCGAGATAGTGTGTACTCGCCGCTCTATTGAATCTATTCGTGCTAGTGCAGGTTTTTCATTACTCAAACATTGAACAAACGTATCGATAGCAGCATCTAACCCCTGCACCTTAATAACAACGCCATCACCATCATTACTAACATTACCAGTTAGCTCAAATCGTTTCGCTAAATGCCAAACCGTTGGGCGAAATCCCACGCCCTGAACAATGCCGTGTATATGAATGTGTTCGGCATGAATTGTATTGGAGCAAGTAATGCTTTCTTTTTGCAACTGATACTCCTCAAAAACCAATAATGAAATATATTATTACACTTTTCAACAAAAGTGTACTATTACTTTGCAGTGACATCATTAATGAACCGTACATACCATGCAGGGATCAAACGATCGTACAATATGTTGAATTAAAACCGCCTTATTTCCATGCTCTTCTACAGGTGTCCCCAGCAATGCCTGTTCAAGCGCACCTGCAACATTATCTTTATCTCTAGGAGAAAAATTCCATGTTGTTGGTGCAACAATCTGATAATTATTAATTTTTCCTTGCTCAATACGGATCCAATGACCTAAGCTACCCCGCGCCGCTTCGACAAGACCTTGCCCTTCTGCTTCGTCAGGCATATCAGCTTGAATACAGAACGGTTCATTTGGTTTGATTTGTTTACACCAGTTTTCCATTTCGGGTATAACTCGTGCAAGCTCTAGCATACGAGCAACAATACGATTGACAACATTGCTCTGATTGCTTTTTACTAAATCTAGTATTAAGGGATGTTGCGACATTGTTTGGCGTGCTAACGCGCCCACTTCAATTACGCGTTCATCATAACGGGGAGCTTTACACCAACTGTAGCCCTCTAGCTGTTCTGGGTCAGGTAACGTTTTTCCTTTATACGGGTGAGCAGGTTTCTGTTGCGACAACATCCAACTATGACTCAAGTCTTCTCGTATTAGCTGGGTATTGAGCGATGTTATTGATCCGCTGTCTCCAGTCCAGATCCCTTGTGGAAATAGAAATTGGTCTTCAAAACCATATGCACCATAACTCATAAAATGTGCATCTATTTTTCCCGAGTTATTCAACTCTAAATCATCGGCAAGGTGTAAAAATCGAGAAAAATCAGCCTGTGCATGACTATCCGCCCATAGCTTAAGTTCGTTTTCACTCGCTAGTTGAATGACATTCTCTAAAGTATCCGCGAAAAGTTGCGTTTCAAGAAACTGTCGGAAACTCATTAATATGGCTAATAATTTAACTTTGTCAGAAGCACTCGCTGTTGTAGTTGTTCCGCCCGGTTGAATACTCAAAGTATGTGGCCATTTTCCTGCCAATATACCTGTTATATGTATGAACTCAGCACGTGCTTTTAACATGGTATTCGTTGCTGTGCCAATCTGTGCACGAAAGCGCGGCTCAATATCAGCATACCAACTTCTTTGCTGATATTCATCACGCGCAAAATCAGGCATAAAAAACAAGTAAAAATGAGTAAGATGATCCGCCATATTCTCACAGGCTAGAATAATATTACTGGCTAACTGCCCATTTGATTCAGCCTTAATACCCTGAGCATCTGCCAAGGCGTTAGCACATGCTATAGATTGAGATACAGAACAAATGCCACAGATCCTTGGCGTATAGATCAAAGCATCCATTGGCGGCTTATCTTGCATAATCTGCTCAAAACCTCGATAAAGCGGTGAGTTAACCCATGCTTTACTGACTACTCCATCGGTAATTTCTACCTCTAGTTCAAGATCTCCTTCTACTCGATTAAAAGGGCCATAAATTTTACGTGTCATGGTCTTTCCTTTCGCTTTCCGGGAGGGGTAATGATCTGGCTAGCTGTGGCATTATCTTTTAAGCGTTTAGGTGTAGCCGCTTTTGAAAGTGAGGCCAGCGCAACGAACCACGCTTTTGGCATATCTGTTGGCAAGCCAACAGGTATTCCTGCTATCTTAGGTGTTTCAGTAAAACTTAATCGAGGTTTTTCAAATTCTGGGGCAGTACAATTTATACAGGGATACCCGCCTTTCAAACATGAGCCGCCTCCGTTCCATGGCCGAATATTACAATCTGCTCGTGCTTGAGTACCAAGACAACCTTTATGCTCCATCATGCAGCCTATATCGCCTAATGTTTCAGCACTGGCCTTGTATTCATAATATTCATTGCGGGCACAGCCATGATGTACCAAATGATCGGTATAGGCTCTCGGGCGATTTAGCTCATCTAAATCTGCATACTGTAAGTCGCCTAAAGCTAATTGCATCAGCACATCAGTGACCCAATCAGGATGGGTCGGACAACCCGCAACATTAATAACAGGGAAGCCTTTAGATGATTGCCATTGCTCGCCTAACAATCCGCCTGATATTTGGCCATCATATTGTAGGCCGCATGCCTCTCCCGGATTATTACCCGCAGCCGTAACGCCACCAAAAGCAGCACATGAGCCCATAGCGAGTGTGTAATCTGCTTTTTCTGATAATTCATTCAACCATGACATCATTGATTTACCCGTGCCAGCAAGCATATGAAATCGCCCTGTTCCATTAGGCCCCTTCATTACCGAACCTTCAAGGCATAGCGCATCTAGGTGGATCTTATCTGTAATAATATCGTCTAGTAGTTGTAAAAACTCATCGACTGAAGCTTCACTTAAAGATGGATGCCATAGCACATTAATATCAGCACTTTTAAATCGTGTTAAAACATCTGGTGACTCGGCATTTAATAGCGATATACTACAGCCACCACAGCCACCTGATTGTAGCCATAGCACATTAAACATTGGGTAACTTCAAGGTAAAGAGTGCGCCACCATCAACATGATTTGTGGCTTCTAAACTTCCGTCACATTGCTCTGTAGCGAGTCCAAAACTGATATAAAGCCCTAAACCTGTTCCTTTGCCCACAGGTTTCGTGGTGAAAAATGGATCAAAAATAGACACCATATCCTTTTTACTAATACCTGATCCATTATCTCGAATTGTAATATCAACAAAATTATCGTTATTTTTAACAACGACTTCTATCATTGGATTTGTCACATCTTCAATCGCATCTATCGAATTTTGCAACAAATTAATTATAATCTGGTGAATATAACCCTCATTGCCTGTGATGATTAATGAATCCGGCATATCACTTGATATTACAGGCGTTATTGCTGATGAATGAACGATTAAATGAATGGCTTTATCTAGTAATTTAACAATATCAACAGGGCTATTATTTTTAGTATTTGGGGTCGAAAAACGCCGTAATTCTTGCACAATATTTTTCACTCGCCCCGCACTTTCTATCGAGCCTTCTAATAAGGAAGGAATATCTTTAAGAATACGATCAATTTTAAGCTCTCGTCTTAACTTTTCTCGCTCGTCAATACTAATGTCTTGGTGAATACTTTCGATATAGCGCTGAAAGCGTTCTTCATAGCGCTGCAAAGCATACATATTGCCGAACACAAAACTAATCGGATTATTCAACTCATGGGCAACACCTGCAATAAGCCGACCTAAAGAGGCCATTTTCTCTGATTGTAATAATTGTTGCTGTGTGGTTTTTAATTTTTCATGTGTTTCTTTTAATTTAAGATAAGCCTTGCGAATTTCAACTAAAGGTCGCCCAGTTAAAACAGAACCTATCAATTTTCCAGTGTGATCGTAGTGCGCTTTACTGGTGATAGATAGTGGCACCGGTTCACCTTCCTTGTTCAGGATCTCAACCTCACAATCTGACAATCCACCCGAATGAATCTTTTCTAATAATTTATTGACCAACTTTATATTAGATGTTGATTTTAAGAATAAATTTTCTAATAACTGACCGCGAAGTTCGAGACTGGTTTTACCTATTAACACTTCAACCGCCGTATTAGCCCTTAAAATACTTCCATTGATATCGGTAACGATCAAGATATTGTGCATAGCAGAAAGCACACTTTCTATAAATTGATGCGCTTCTTCTAGCTCGGTATTTTTCTGTTCAAGTGCGATCTGCGATGTAACAAGATCGGTATATATCGCATCCATCTGTTGAATAACTTCGACCCAGGCACCGTCACCCATTAATGCTTCTGGTTGCTGTGACTCAGCAACCTCTCGCAGTTTGGATTTTAATAATGATGCTTGCATAAACGTCGTTATTTTATATATTAAGGTGCTGTTTTAGATAGTGGAACAATGTCTTGTTCTACCGGTTCAAGTCCATATCGATCTAGTTTACTACGCAGACCCACTCTAGAAAGACCGAGTTCATCGGCAGCACGAGTTTTATTCCAGCGATGACGAACTAAGGTTTCTTTAATGACATGTGCTTCTAGCAGTTCAATACGATCTTTTAAGTTACCTTGAGACTGACTGGCAACCAGCTTCATATCATGTCGCATTTCATCCGGTATAGCGCGTAATACATGAGCCGACATAAGTTCTGCACCTAAGCTTGAACTCTGCGTTAACACAAGCATACGTTTAATTTCATTCTCTAATTCCCTAACATTGCCAGGCCATTGATATTTTTGCAGACATTCGAGAGCTTCTGCAGTAAAACCATCTACTTTTTTACCTAATTCAGCCTGAGTTTTAATCAAAATATCAGACGCCAGGTATGGAATATCTTCAAGCCGATCACGCAGTGGAGGTAGCTGCACACTGAAAGTGGCAAGGCGATAATAGAGATCTTCGCGGAAGCGACCTTCACGTACATCTTCTTCTAAATTCCGATTTGTTGCAGCAATAATTCTGACATCTATCGGGCGCTTTTTATTAACACCTAATGGACGTACCTCTTTTTCTTGTAATACACGTAATAGTTTTAGCTGAAACGCAGGTGATGTTTCACCGATTTCATCAAGAAAAATCGTGCCACCATGCGCGCTTTCAAATAAGCCAATGCGATCTTCGATTGCGCCAGTAAACGCACCTCGTTTATGACCAAACAGCTCACTTTCGAGCAATTCATCCGGTAACGCACCACAATTTTCGGCAACAAAAGGTTCTTCTCGTCGTAAACTATTATAATGCAGTGCTCGGGCACAGAGTTCTTTACCCGTTCCAGACTCACCCATAATCAGAACGTTTACATCATAAGGTGATATTTGTTTTACAGTAGAACAAATTTTATTTATACAACTATTAGGACTACTGACAATAGTATCCCAGCTAAAATGAGCCTGTAATGCCTCACGCTGTACTTCAATTGCCTCTTTAAGCGTTTTCGGCTGCAATTTAAGTTCAATTGCTAAACGTTCATTTTTACGATGTAGTTCAAAAATTTCGATCGCATTTTTTAATTTTAATATCACCTCTTCTGGGTGCCATGGTTTGCTGATATATTGGTAAATACCACCTTCATTAATGGCTGCAATAATGTCTTCAGAATCAGCATAACCTGACATAATCATACGAATAACTTCAGGCCATCGTTCCCGAATTTCTGCACAAAATTCAACCCCTGTTTTATCTGGCATGCGTTGATCACATAATACGACTTGGATCCATTCACGCTCAAGAATACTATTAGCCTCAGCAATATTATTCGCTGTATGTACATCAAAATATTCATCCAAAATACGTTCTAATGTTTCAATTGAGCGTAACTCATCATCAATAACAAGAATACTTGGTAATAGTCCACTCATTTTAAACTGAGACCAATTTTTGTGATGATTCATCCTTATTTAATATATCTGAGCGACCAATTAAACGCATTTCTCGTGTTGTACGGATCCATTGATACCAATCATCTAATCCCTGCCCACTTGTCGCTGATATTTGCAAAACTTGAATATCAGGGTTTACTCGACGCGCATATTCAATACATTTTTCAACATCAAATTCTAAATAAGGTAATAAATCTACTTTATTGAGCAACATAATATCTGCTGCAAAAAACATGTCCGGATACTTGAGTGGTTTATCCTCACCTTCAGTTACCGATAAAATGGCAACTTTATGAGCCTCACCTAAATCAAATGCTGCTGGACAAACTAAATTTCCTACATTTTCAACGAATAGAACACTGCCTGTTTTCGGTTCAAGGTTTTCCATTGCATGTCCGACCATATGCGCATCTAAATGGCAGCCCTTTCCCGTGTTAATTTGCACAGCAGACACACCTGTTTCACGAATGCGTTCTGCATCATGCGTTGTTTGCTGGTCACCTTCAATCACGGCGAGTGACATGGCTTCTTTTAAATCATTAATCGTTCGTGTTAACAGTGTTGTTTTTCCTGATCCTGGACTTGATACTAAATTAAGTGCCAAAATCCCTTTCTCGGAAAAATAACGCCTATTTTGCTGCGCATACTCATCATTTTTACCAAGAATGTTCTGTTCAATTTCAACCATACGCGATTGACTTAAACCTGGCGCATGTGCATGCGCAGGTCCTGTTCCATAGTGAATATCCTGACTGTCACCATGTTCATGATGATGGTGATCATGGCTATGGTCATGGTCATCGTGAGAATGTTCGTGACTATGCCCATGATGATGATCGTGCCCTTCAATTTTCACCTCACCGCTCCCGCATCCACATGTAGTACACATATTAATTTACCTCCAGTTCTTTAATCTTCATTTCATCACCACTATTAACTTGTAATTGGTAGCTTTCACAGTTTGGGCATGCATCATAGCGCTGAGTTATCATCACTGTTTTTGCGCAAGGCATACACCATGCTTGTGCTTTAATAACATTAATTTTCAAACTCGCTTTTTCAGCAACACTACCGTGCATGACCACATCAAAAGCAAACTCTAATGCCGGAATTTCTACACCTGATAATACACCAATATCTAATACAACCTGCTTCACTTCTGTGAACTGTTGTTTCTGAGCTTCTGCCTCGATTACTTGTAATATTCCTTCACACAGTGACATTTCATGCATTAGTGTATGACCTCGCCACTGATCTGTAATTGATACCCCACACAAGGATCAATAGCGTTGATCAATAAATCAGCTTGTAAACGTAAATCTGATAAGGAATTTAAATGACATAAACTCTTTGCTGCAACGCCGTGAGGGTGAAAATTCCACTCTGTCGGAGCCAAAATAAAAAGCCGTTTTACAGTGTCACCTTCTAATTGCACATAATGGCTTAAACGTCCCCGCGCGGCATCAACATGTGCCAAACCTGCTACAGTACTTATGGGCGTTTCTATTCTCGTGCCATCCTCAAAAAATGATTGTAATTTATGCATCAATCTAGCGATTTCACACAACCGTGCAATCATTCGTGTATAGATCCCTTGACCGTTCATTTTTTGCATGTCTTTGATTACATTATGAGCCTGCTGATAGTTAAACCAGCTCAGTTCATAGGATCGTGTATACCAATCTGGTTTAGCAGTAAAATTTTCTCGTTCCGCTAGCAACCTTGCGACCAACTCTGCATCATTTATATTGGGTAACACTTGGATATTCGAATCACCGGCATACTTCCATGACTGTTGGCTCAACCACTTTATAAAACAAGCGGCGGGGGTTTGTGCCTGTTGCGCCCAATTTTCTATTGATGAAAGACTATCTTGTAGCCATTGTTCTACTGGCAAACCAAAAATTATCTGGCTCAAGTTTGCCATGCAATCTGCCCACAGTGATTTTATCTTGGCGCTGAGTGCTGACATTGAATTCACGCCAAAATTAAGTATTTTCTGCTCACTTATTGTCAGCATAAGCAGATTCAAAGACTGTACACATTTTGCTAAGGTGCCATTATCGATATTTTCACCAATATAACTTGGCCACTGCATTAATACTTGTAAGCTATGTTCTCGTAAGCTTTCAATACAGACGAGCGCTTCGCGGTGCGATTCTACATTTTCATCTTTTGCTAAGCCCATCGCACTTTCAATTGCACGGACAGCCGTGACCGCTTGAGCTTTTGCACAAATATTAAATAATAGGGGGACAGTCTGTAGTGTTTGTTCAACCGTTTTGCCCGAAAATAACTGTGCCACAGTCATTGGCCGAGATGAAACAATATCACTGTGAAGTAGTCCTTCACGCGACGCAAGTGAAATCGTTAATTCTCCTTGAACACTCATTTGTCCGCACCTTCCGTAAATACTTTACCCCTTAAAAAATCTCTTCTGGATGTCGGCTCTTTAATGCGTTCTGAAAGTGTTTTTTGCTCGCCTTCTGCTGTGTTATCTTGTCTTGTAAATAAACTATCGGTTTTATCAGGTGCTGGTTTTTCACCAGCCCAAATTTGTGTTATTTCATTATCACGACGTTGCGATTCAATATCAACATTGTCTTCATTCATAATTGCAGATAATGCTTCATGTGCCGTTAACTCTGCCGCTGCCTGTTCTTCAAATTCAAACATCGGTGAAAACAATGAACAGCTCAAATAAAAACCCAATTCTTCTTCAAACCCAATAATAAACTCATATGATCCCGAAGGAAATACATGTGTTTTTTTGCTGCCTAGTTGAGCTTGTTCTGCATCAGCTTCAATCTCTGGCAATAAAATTAAATTCATAAACCAAGGGGTAATTAAAATGCCTAATTGATAACTCTGCCACTTATGAAAACCGATGGCTTTAACAGTCAAACGATCATTAATAACCGGCACACCTTCCATCCTATCTTCCAAAATCATTTGGAAAGTCGGTTCTAGCAGTGCAAGATTGGTTTGGTTTGACATAAGCTAATCAGAAAGCACCATAAACTGTTCTTTAACGCCATCACATTCAGGGCATCGCCAATGGTCAGGAAGCATAGAAAAAGGGGTATTCGGTGGAATTTGCCAATAATCATCCCCTAAAGCAGGATCGTAAACTCGCCAGCAAATTTTACACTCCAATCTATCCGTATCCTTAATACGAGAATTATCGCCCCCATAGGACATCTCAAAAGGGCTATGGCTACCTTCACTGCTCATTGCATAACTACTATTGAATACACATCTAAAATTTCTTTTAGTCGATCGGCAGTATCGGTCAAGTCCTCAGGCGCCGCTAATGCGACACCGGGTATATCAACAACCTCAATCGTATTTAGAATGAGTTTATCATCGGAATTATAAAACTTAATCCACCACACATTTTTTTTCGCTGTACTACCGATTCGGCAATTGCCATAACCTCGTGAAAGAATAGTAATGGGACCGACACCAAGGCAATGCCCCAGAAAACTGAGATCTTCTTCTGATAAAGGCAGAAGCGTAAGGTTAATCACATGTGGTGTGTCCCCCAGTTTCCATTCTTCTATCTTTTCAGCAAGCTCAATAATGAGTGGCGGTGAATTCAACACGCCCTCAGGTAAGTTTTGTAAATCGGCAATTAAAGGCGTTGAGCCAATAAATGTATTTTCACGAACGATGGCAGGAATATCCGCCACCTCAACGACATCTCTTGTGGCAATACCTTCTTCATTTACATGACGTACACGCCAGATCCCTGTTAATACGGATTCTTGGATCTGTATCGACATATCACCTTCATAAATGACGCTTACTTCACCTTCATTCAAAACCTGATTAACTAAATCTACATTCGCAGGGTCCATATCACTGATATTAAAAGGAACTGCTGGTTCACCCGCGGTATAACCTTTAACTGCATAAAACAATTCCGCTAGCATTTTTTTAGCTACATCTAGATTCTCTACTTCTTCAGGCTCTGGGATAAGCGGCATATCATAGGTATACATTTCGCCCGGCGGCTTATCAAAATTAAAGTTTTCATCTCCCCCTTCTTTAGGTTGAGAGCCTTCCCCAACGACGGGAATATCAATAGGTTTGCCACTGAATTGTTTTATTTCCATACCTTATATCTCCGATAGTTTTAAATTAAGCATTAACGACAGGAATGCCTATCGCCTTGGGTCGGCTTGTTTTTGATGCCAATATTGTTTTGATTTGCTCGATATAGTCATTCCAATCTTGAATACCCGTAATCGTGTCTAAATATTTATCACCACGCATAAACACCAAGGCTGGCCATGATAAAAAGCCATAACGTGATTGCAATTTCTTTTCATCTTCACGCGCAATAACAGCGGGAACAAGCTCAGGGAAAAGACCGACTAATTCAGGTAAGACGACTGCAACATCGTTTGATTCAGCAAAACGTTTTATATCTTCAGTAAAAAAAAGCACTGAATGTTCGTTTTTTGATAAAAAATCATCAATATTGCTTAAATCAAGCAATGGATAATTCATTTCATTAATCAAACGATCAATGAGTGGCGTAGCAGTTGTCATAATTTATGATTCCTTTGTTTGTTTTTGAGCCAAAACTTGTGCTTGTAAATGAGGCGGTAACTCTGGTTCACGATCGATTAAATCAGCGAAAAGATGATCAATTTGACTTCCTGTGCCTTGCGTTACATCATTCAGAGCCGACAATGCTTGTGTAATATTTTCAGCATTCTCAGCCGTCAATACCTCACGTGCCGCCCCTAAAAAATTGAGGATCCACGTATTTTGAACTTGATCCCCGACTAAAATCATATCCACAAGCTCCTGCTTACCCTCGGCTTCGCATAAAGCAAAGGTTCCGCGCATTTCAATAACCTGCATTGGTACACCGATACACATTATAGCGTCCTCATTTATCGTATTGGCCGCGATAATCCACATCAACGCTCATCGGGTTATTAATAGGAGAAGGTTTAGGATCAAACTTTATAGTATCAGAAGCTAAAACACGATCATCGCCAACGCGACAAGCATCTGCAGCTGAAGGTCGACCTGTTTCATATTGCTCTAACGCAAGTTCTGGTGGGGATAATACATCTGTGTCAGATAACGGGGTTTCACGCTTGGTAGCAACAATTCCTAGGTCTGACAAATAATCAATCGCTTCACTTAATGAGGGCTCAATCTGCTCTTTAGCTCCCTCTCTTAAACTGCCACCAAAATCTTCAATCTCAAAAGGTTGCACGCCTACCAACAGTACTTTATCAGGATAGTCCCCAAGTAAATCCGCAGTGAACATAACTTCTTGAAAGCCCATTTGATGCAAACTCAGCTTTTTCGCCCCCATGAAACTAGGCACATCTCTATCTTTAATTAATTTCATTTCACCCGGTGCAAGCCCATAGTCTATGGCATCAAAAATGACCAAAATATCGCACTCTTGTACATGAGGGGTTAAATAAATACCTTGCGTTCCCCCATCCATAAGTAAAACATTGTCTGGAAATGAGTATTGGCGATTTAGTTCTTCAATGCAACGTACACCAAAGCCCTCATCAGCCCAAAGAACATTGCCAATACCCAATATTAAAACCTGCTTGTCACTCATCAATGAAAAATCTCCAGCGCCTTTTTATAGGAAGATACTATTACACTTATTGCAAATAGTGCAACTTTACTTTCCAATACGCACAATATTCCAGCAGGAACGTGTCGGCGGAAAGAAAGTTATCACTCTGAGCGTGAAGGTGGTTACTAAGCTAACCAATTATTAACTCGGCCAAGACATAATTTTGATGTTGATTGTTTTATATCAATAACTTAATGGCTGTGGCATGTGAATTGCTTCACGTTTTTGTAACTTGTTCTTTAATAATAATGAAACAAGCGAATAATAATTATAAAAAGACCCGGAGAGTTAATTATGACAGAAACATTTTATGAGGTAATGCGCCGTCAGGGAATATCCCGTCGAAGCTTTTTAAAATATTGCAGTCTAACAGCTGCGGCATTAGGTTTAGGCCCTGAATTTGCGGGTAAGATTGCTCATGCAATGGAAACCAAGCCTCGAATACCAATCCTTTGGTTACATGGACTAGAATGTACCTGTTGTTCAGAATCCTTTATTCGCTCGGCTCATCCCTTAGCTAAAGATGTTATCTTGTCGATGGTATCTTTAGATTATGATGACACCATTATGGCTGCCGCTGGCACACAAGCAGAAGCTATTATTGATGAAACAATCAAAAAATATGATGGTAATTTTATTTTGGCAGTTGAAGGTAATGCTCCTTTAAATCAAGATGGTATGTCTTGTATTATTGCCGGTAAGCCTTTTCAAGAACAGCTTGATCACGTAGCCAAACATTGTAAAGCTATTATTTCTTGGGGTTCTTGTGCTTCTTATGGCTGTGTGCAAGCAGCTGCACCTAACCCAACAAAAGCGGTCCCCACTCACAAAGCAATTAAAACAAATAAACCTATCATTAAAGTACCGGGCTGCCCTCCTATTGCCGAGGTCATGACGGCTGTTATTACTTATATACTAACCTTCGAAAAATTCCCTGAACTCGATCGCCAAGGTCGACCTAAAATGTTCTATAGTCAACGTATCCATGATAAATGCTACCGTCGACCACATTTTGATGCAGGCCAGTTCGTTGAGAAATTTGATGATGAAGGCGCACGTCGTGGCTACTGTTTATACAAAGTGGGCTGTAAAGGACCAACAACCTATAACGCGTGTTCCACCATTCGTTGGAATGAAGGCACCTCCTTCCCAATTCAAGCAGGCCACGGGTGTATCGGCTGTTCTGAAGATGGTTTCTGGGATAAAGGCTCATGGTATGCCCGATTGCAACACTTCGATAATTTCGCTATTGAAGGAAATGCTGACACTGTCGGCGCCACCGCTGCTACTGTCGTAGGAACGGGTATCGCGGCACATGCTGCACTTTCAGCTGTTAAACGGGCACAAGATAAGAAGGAGAATGTATAAATGAGCGTTATTAAAACACCAAACGGTTTTACCTTAGATAATTCAGGAAAGCGTGTCGTTATTGATCCGATCACTCGCATCGAAGGCCATATGCGCATCGAAGTCAACCTTGATGAAGATAATGTGATCCGAAATGCAGTATCTACAGGTACTATGTGGCGCGGCTTAGAAGTGATTCTGAAAAACCGTGACCCTCGTGATGCATGGGCATTTGTTGAGCGTATCTGTGGCGTATGTACGGGTTGTCATGCCCTAGCCTCTGTTCGTGCGGTTGAGGATGCGCTAGATATCATCATCCCACCCAATGCTAGCCTTATCCGTGAAATGATGGCTAAAACACTGCAGGTTCACGATCATGTAGTGCATTTTTATCATTTACATGCCTTAGACTGGGTTAACCCTGTTAATGCGCTAAAGGCAGATCCTAAAGCAACATCTGAATTACAAAAAATGGTTTCACCGGCACACCCTATGTCTAGCCCTGGCTATTTCAGAGATATACAAAATCGTATTAAGAAGTTTATAGAATCTGGTCAATTAGGTCCGTTTAAAAATGGCTACTGGGATAATCCTGCGTATAAATTGCCAGCCGAAGCCGATCTTATGGCCGTTGCTCACTACCTAGAGGCTTTAGACTTACAAAAAGAATTCGTAAAAGTACACACTGTATTTGGTGGTAAAAACCCACATCCAAATTACTTGGTAGGCGGCGTGCCGTGTGCGATTAATATCGACGGTGAGATGTCAGCCGGAGCACCATTAAATATGGAACGCCTCAACTTTGTGATGGCGCGTATTCAAGAAATGGTCGACTTCAATAAAAATGTTTATGTGCCAGATGTAATTGCCATTGCTAGCTTCTACAAAAATCAACTATGGGGTGGCGGTATTGGTGCATTAAGCGTGATGGATTATGGCGCTTATCCCAAAACACCTTATGATAAGTCAACGGATCAACTTCCGGGCGGCGTTATTCTTAATGGTAACTGGAATGAGATCCATGAAGTTGATCCTCGTGATCCAGAACAAGTACAAGAGTTTGTTTCCCATTCTTGGTATACCTACCCAGATGAAACAAAAGGTTTACACCCTTGGGATGGTATGACTGAAAATAATTATGATCCATCTGGTCCTAATTTCAAAGGAACTCGTTCAAACGTTGATCAGTTCGATGAATCTGCAAAATATTCATGGGTTAAATCACCACGTTGGAAAGGTAATGCAGTTGAGGTGGGTCCATTATCACGTTATGTGCTAGCCTTTGCTCAGGGTAATGAATACGTTACCGAGCAGCTTACTCGTAGCCTAAGTGCTTTCAATTCATTGGCGGGTACTAATCTAGATGCTAAAACAGCACTCAACTCCACCATTGGCCGCACCTTAGCTCGTGCACTAGAGTCTGAATACTGTAGCGATATGATGGTCGATGATTGGAATCAATTAGTTACTAACATCAAAAATGGTGACTCATCTACTGCGAATATGGATAAATGGGATCCTTCTACTTGGCCTAAACACGCAAAAGGTGTTGGTACTGTAGCAGCCCCTCGTGGTGGTCTAGGTCATTGGATTGTCATTAACGATGGCAAAATTGAGAATTATCAGTGTGTTGTACCTTCTACTTGGAATAGCTCACCGCGTGATGTAGATGGTAATATTGGTGCATTCGAAGCCTCATTAATGAATACGCCAGTTGAACGTGCCGATGAGCCAGTAGAAATACTGCGTACATTACACAGTTTCGATCCGTGCATGGCATGTGCTACTCATGTTATGAGTCCTGATGGCGAAGAGCTAGCCAACGTCAAAGTACGTTAATAGGAGGTGAAATATGAGTGTTAATTCATACAAAGCACACAGCGAACCTTCTGTTTATGTCTATGAGGCACCGATGCGTATTTGGCATTGGACTAATGCCTTGGCGATTGTTGTACTCTGTATATCAGGCTACTTTATAGGTTCACCTATGCCATCAATGTCAGGGGAAGCAAGTGATCATTACCTGATGGGCTATATCCGATTTATTCATTTCTCAGCAGGTTATATTTTGGGGGTTGCTTTTGTCCTTAGAGTTTATTGGTTCTTTGTGGGGAATTCAGTTTCTAGAGAAATATTTTTCCATAATATTCTCAAACGATCGTATTGGAGCGAATTATGGCATGAAGTTAAGTGGTATATGTTCTTGGTAAAAGAACCAAAGCTATATAAAGGCCATAATCCATTGGCGATATTATCCATGTTTTGGTTGTTCCTATTGCCCGTTATCTTCATGATCTTCTCCGGCTTCGCCCTTTATGGCCAAGGTACAATGCCAGGATCTTGGGCTAATACCTTCTTCACATCATGGATGATTCCATTGTTTGGTGGCAATAGCTTTACCTTACATACGTGGCACCATGTCACCATGTGGATAATCATTATTTTTGTCATAATTCATGTTTACGTGGCTGTACGTGAAGATATTATGTCTCGTCAATCTATTATCAGTTCCATGATCAGTGGCTGGCGTAATTTTAAAGATGATGGCAAAGTTGAAGATATAAAAGATGCTGATCGTTAATCATTAATCTGTCTTTATAGTAGATATCGGCTATTTGTTGCTTAGTACATCCTACTGAATAACGAAGTAATAAGTAACATATAGCCGACTTTAATTACTCCTAAATTAACAAGGCTATATCATGAAAAATAACGTTATAAATACATTGTTAATATCATCATTACTACTTGCTAGTTCCAGCACACTGCTCGCGGGTTCAAATAATGGTTATACAACGGCAGCTAATGTTTATTCTGGGTCGTCCTCTCAAGGTTGGTATGGAGGTGGTGTCCAATATTGGTTAGCAAAATGGCAACAGGAAAAAATGGCTCCTGCGGCGGTGGAAGCTGTACCAGACGAAATCATACCTACATCAATTGAAGCTGAGCCTGTTTCTACGGAACTCACGACTAAAGAAGAATCCACTGAATAACAATACTGCCACTAATGCACGCAAAGGCGCGGCAATCACCATCGAAAGGCTTGCCAGCCATAAGTCGCAAACACAAAAAAGCCACTGATGCAGATTGCACCAGTGGCTTTTCTTTAGCTCAAAAATAAGTAATTACGGCTTATTCTTGCTCCATACCAATTTCGTATAATTCGATGTTTGCTTCTTCTATTTCACCTGTTGCCGCATCAACGTCAACTTTAATTTCGTAACCCGCTACAGTTTGAATATCAAATTCATAAGTAACTGAACCATCAGTACCAATTTCATATTCATTAGCAACAATTTTACCTGGGTTAAAGTCTAAAGCGATTGTGCGCGCTTGCGCTTCTGTAATTTTTGCATATTTTTTGAATGTCGCATCATCAGCAGAAACTTCACGCTCTACTTCAGTTACAAAGCCTTCTTCAGCATTACATTCAACATTATATGTTGTGCCATCTTCTGCTTGAATATCAAATTCATAAGTAGGATCATCGCCTTCCATTTTTAATTCAAGCTTACGTGCTTGACCTGGAATAGTGTCTAATGCCGCATCTAAACATACTTCAACACCCACTAAGCCCCAACCTTTAATATCATCAAGGTCAGCTTGATCGCTCGCGTATATATTTGAAGAAAGTGCAACAGCCAGAGCAGCTGGTACTATTTTTAAGAATGTATTTTTCATTGTTATATCCAGTTAAAGTTAAAAATAATCGATTATTTTCTACCCACAAGAACAACAATCACTGACTACTATTATATAGGAGTTTTTCCTGAATATCATAGGATATAGGAATATTTAATGACTTTTTATAATTCCCAACGTCATTGCGATACGCGCCAAGTCTGCCGCCGTGCTCGCATTTAACTTATTTTTAATCTGTGTGCTGTAATTTGCGACAGTTTTATAACCTAAACACAAATCAGTCGCCGCCTCGCGTGCTGTCATACCTTTAGCCAATAAACAAAAAACATCAAACTCTCGTGGTGATAATACATCAACCACTTCTCTTAATTTATCTTCATCATTATAAGCGCTATTTTCCTGATCTACTAACAATCCATCTTCAACATATCGCTTGCCTGATGCCACTACCGCCACAGCTTCAGCTAACACTTCTGCCGCACTGTTTTTGCTGACATAACCTCTCGCCCCAGCTTGCAATGCCCGCTCTACATAAATAGCCTCATCATGAATACTATAAACCAGCACGACAGCATCAGCATCAAGTTGAATAAGACGACGTATTGTCTCTAAACCACCAATTCCGGGCATCGATAAGTCCATGACCACCACGTTTGGTTTAAATTCATTATAATTCTGGCAAGCCGCTTCACCACGATCAACATCCATAATTTCGTCAATAAAATCTTGCGTCGATAGCAATATTCGAAAGCCCGCACGTACTACAGTGTGGTCATCAACTAATAACACTTTAAGCTTCTCACTCATTACCTTTCTTCCTTATGAATGGCATCCACGCATTCACCGTCATACCTTTAGCTGATTCAAAACTAAACTTGCCACCCAAGTTTTCAACACGTTCACGCATTCCTAAAACACCAAAACCTTGCGCCCCTACTTTACCACCCACGCCATTATCACTCACCATTAATGATACTCGGGGCTCATTAGAACCTTCGGCCACCGAATAAACCTCTATAGTAACCTCTGTAGCATTAGCATGGCGCACAACATTGGTTAAACACTCCTGCACCACGCGATAAACATTAATAGCAACTTCATTATCAAGCATTTCTAGTTTGTCATCATAATGAAAATCTATATCGAGCGAGGGTTGACGTCTTCGCCATTCATTCACTAAATCAGTCATCGTCGCACCCAGACCTAACTCAGCTAAACTTAATGGATGAAGCGTTCGCATCATTGAACGAACCACCTTGGCTAAATGATCACAAATCTCAATAATTGAATCAGCTATTGATGGCGCATCAACATTACCCTGCTTTGAAGCAACAGCCATCGCCTTGATTGCGGTTAATGACTGCCCCATCTCATCATGCAACTCCCTCGACATGGTTTTGCGCTCTGTTTCTTGAATATTCATCGTGTGCCGAGCTAATGCCTGATTATTTTCTTGGGCTTTTTGCAATGCCCGCGCCATATCATTTATCTCAACAGCAATCGCATCAAACTCACTAATTTTTGATGGTGCAATAACACTATCATATTTACCCAGCTCCACTTGATGCAGCCCCATTAAAATGCCTTGCACTGCGCGTAACATCGAACTAAATACTAAGTTAATCGCTAAAAATATCACCCATAACATCACCACAACTGACCAGAAAAATGCTTTAGATTCGCCCCATGCCTCCGTAATTTCATCCATCGGATTCGCTGTAATAAGAATTGTTTTTTTACTACCATCAGCCATTTTCACATCATAACGCTCTGTCAAATATTCCGTCATCACCGCTTCAATAAACCATTCAGGCGGCCTATTTTCATCCTCCTTCACAACGCGCTTAGTAACAAATTTAACAGGTTTTTCACCCTCTTGTGCAATAGAAATCTGCAAATGCCGAGCCTGCTGCAAAGCGCTTATCTGTGATAACCATTCACTATTATTTTTACTTTCCGCCGGGGCTTGCGCAAAACCAAACTCAATCATCTGCAAAGCTAATGTAATCGTTGACTGAACCTCTTTTGCGACCGATTGCCGCGCCTGCCAAACAGCGGTTGCGCCACCTAATAGCAAAATAAAGATCACTGAAAACACAATCCGTAGATTAATTAATGTGCGTAGACTCATTTCATTATTTCCATACACTTTGCCAAATTAACCCCTCAAAAAACCATTAGAACATAATTAAAAGCTAATATTAAACCTGAAATCAACAAGATAACAGATATTCATTATATTTCACATGAAAAATAAATCTTGATGACACCGAGCCATTCCTAAAGAAATGTGACCCCGATCACACTCAAAAGGAAATTTTCCTATAACGCTTTTTTCAAACTCGCGGCTATGATGCACCTCAACGAAATCAGCAAACGACAAAATAACGAATGACGACAGATAGCATACAACACAGTTCAGTGCCCGCCGAGAAAAAAATGTTGGCACTTTTTGATGAAATACTGAAACACGATGGTTTTGGTGAAATAAAAGTTGAAGTCAAAATTCTTAAGCGCAAGCAAAAAGAAGTCATCATTCACTGTGGCAAACAATATCGCTTTGTTGTAGACACACCGCAACAAGCATAAGCAAGGACAGAGTGTGATTTGGGTTCACATCTGATTATTTGAAAGTAAAACTTAAATGACCAACAGATTGCGCGGCGCAATTGCGGCATCCCAAATAACAAGAGAGACGATAATGAATATCAAACAAATGAAAAGTGCATTAAGCACATTCCGCGCGGCTGATGTATCCATCATCAAAGATGATGCAACACGTGCACAAGCACAAAAACTACAAGCGAAACAAAAAGGTTTCACATTACTAGAGCTATTAATCGTAATCACATTGATTGCAGTTTTAGCAACAGCTGCACTAACAGCTTATAACGGCATCGGCGAATCAGCTTCTGATACTGCTGCTGCAAACAACTTGTTAGATGCACAAAGCTCATTAAATAACTACCGTGCGATTGAAGCGGGCTACCCAAATCAATGGGATAATTTGGCCAATGTAGATGGTATTGATACTGGTGGTATGAAAATACTACGCGGTACAGCAACCAATGCGTTCTTTGGTCAATTGACTCTTGCAGCTGCAGATGTAGCTCCTAGCACGACTTCTGTTTGGCGAGCAGTCGGTAACTCACTGAATTCAGTAGGTGTTGAAGAGCTTCAGGCCGTTGATAGTACCGCTGCATTTGCTGTCGGTTATGTGCCTAACCTAGCGTTAAATGAAAGTTACCCTTTAACTACCAACCCAGGTAGTGAATTTTCAGTATGGGAAAGTGATGTATCAGGTGCACTTTTTGATGGCGCAGCTATCGCAAGTACTAGTGTAGGTGTTTCAATTGTGCCATCAGTTACACTAGGTGCTGGTTGTGTGTTAGGTACAGGTGGCCCTTCTCTCGCTACTGATTTTGCAGCAGTCACAGTTACTAATAATACACGCTTAAACTTAATCAATGATGCACTGGATAGTGAAATCTGTTCTTTAGTTATTGCAGTGGGTTTTGGAAAAGACGTCCCAGGTTCAACATCGGGCGACAAAGTTGAAATTGCGCAAGTTCCTACTTTAGGAACTAATAATGTGAATCCTTCAACTGAATATGCACGTGCTATCGCATTATTCCATCTCGGTACAGACGATAATGAAGATGGCGTTATTGATGCAACTGAAATCCTGAACAAAGCACGTTTAATCGGTGTGGTTGACCCTGAAGGTCGCACACGTGATGAAGTGATTGCTGCAGCAAACGCGGCAGGCTAATTTGACGTTTTTATAACATCAAGTTAACAACGTAAAAGGACTGCGGGGCAAGGTAATTATCTTGTCCCGCTTTCTTATCTTTTATTCTCCTTAATGATGACGACTACTATGCTAAACACGGTTAAGCCAACACGGTTTAGCATAGTATTTGAAATTAATTTATAAAAACAAGTAAATGAGGTGTTTATTGTTTTTTCAACTTAACCGCACAATAAAACAACAAAAACAGTTAGGTTTCACCCTACTTGAACTTTTGGTTGTCATTGCATTATTAGCGATTGTGGCCGGTGTGGTAATCACCGCTTATGATGGCGTAAAAGAGCAAGGGCGTGCTGATGCCACAAAGTTTGAAATGGCAGAACTGCGCAAAGCATTACTGCAATTTCGGCGTGATAGTGGTAGTAATGATTTTCCAACGATTGGCGCATATGACTGCGCTACTCTTTCTAATGATGCTGTTATTTTTGATACTGCTAATGGTCTTGCTGATAATTGGCCAGCAAGTGCACCTTCAGCACAAGCCAATCAAACAGATTGGGAAGATTGGTGTGCCAGCACCGCTAACTTTTGGATGCTATTCACCAACCCGAAAGATGATCCTAATACCAATGCTATCGAAGAAGGTGAATGGGATCCTGATACCCACCGAGGGTGGAATGGTCCCTATCTTCAAAACAAGAGTGTACTCGTTAGCGATTCAGGCATCGATGGTATCCCAAGTGTAAAGACCCCCTATGACACCCCTTATTTTCTTGTAGACTTATCTAATGACAATTCTGCCGCGATTGTGAGCATGGGTGCAGATGATGATTTCGTGGTGTTTTTATTACGATGATAAATAAATGCTCAACTTTATTCCACATTAGCCCTGTGAAGTCTGACCTTCAGGTTTTAACAGCTAGAAGATTCCGGCTAAAAGCTACCGGAATGACGGGGGGTGTAAATACCGGAATGATAAGGATTGGGCGTGGCATGCAATCTGGGTTTACTTTATTAGAAATGGTGTTAGTGCTATTTTTAATTGGTTTAATGGCTTCTGCCACCTTAATGCTGACTGAGAATGTAGAAGACCAAGCCAAATACGATGAAACCAAACGCCGGATGGAGATGATGCGTAAAGCCATTGTCGGCGCCCCCACCCGCACCATTAATGGCGGCCCTGAAATCAGTGGCTTTGTGGCGGATATGGGGCGGTTGCCTAATTGTGTGCGCGAACTTATCGAACAAAAAAATTGTGCGGATCCTGCTACTATTTTATCAGCTTGGAATATTAATCCCGCAACTGGAATTGGCTCAGGCTGGCGCGGCCCTTATATTCAAGTTATTCCGGAAAGAGATAAAGATAGTGATGGTAAGCCTGATCTTCGCTTTCGTGATGGTTACGGTACCTCTGACAATGTAATCGCAATTGATTCTAAGAACTCTGGCTGGACTTTTACCCCATTAATTGATGCAAGTGGTGCAACTTTTGGTATTGATGTCAGTAGCGCTAGTTATGATTTAACTAATTCTGCAGATGATATTAGTGTCACGCCATTGATTGAAGCCTCTGACTGGCGGATTAATAATATTAATATCAACTTTATCAATCGTAATACCAGTGATGCACTTCCAACAGCAGTCTTGGGTGAAAATGTAAACTTACGGATCTATTTATCTTCAATCACAGATTACAAAACAGGTGATGATGGCTCGACAACGACATTAAATCTCCCAACTGATGCTATACCTTCAAACAATAACCATTCTAAGTTATTTTATTTTGATTCATCCAATGCCGTGCCAATCGGAATGCATGGCTATGCTGTAGTTTGCTATGAAACACCAGCGGGCGACCCAGACAACTATGTTCTATTCGATGGTGATTGCAACAGTGCGAGCAATGCAATCCCAGCTTTGAATGATATTCGCAAGTTTAATGTTGCCCCCCGCCAAAATATCACACTAGACTGGATCATCCAATAATGCTGAAATCCCTTTTTAATTTCGGCAAAGCCAAATCACTTTTAGTCTGTGAAACAGATGGTTTTATTATGCGTGGTGCGGTGTTTACCCGTGCAGGCAAAGAAATCGTTGTTATTCATAAGGCGCAATCACAACAAGCTAATATGGCTGATGCGGTTGCTGACTTAATCAAACAATTAAAAAATGAGGGTTGGGATGGCGATCAAGCTGTTTTGCTCTCTCCTACTGTTTTATCTACGATTATAGAATTACCTGTTAACCCTAAAAAACCTCGCCCATTGCCACAGATGCAAGAGCTGGTTCGATGGGAAGCTGAACCCTTATTAATGCAACATGCCACGAAGTGGTCTGTAGGTCATTTATTAGTTGGTCGAGGTTATATGACAGCAGAGCAAGCCGAAGCAGTAATAGACATGCAACAGTCCAAACCTAATACTGCTGGTGGTCTTGGAATAGCAGATAAATTTGCCTTGCGTCGTTTTGGTGAATTAGCCGAAGAACTCGGTTATATTCGCTCTAGCCAACTTAAAGCTTGCCTTGCTGGCCAAGAATGGCTTAAATCAGATGATGAAGAAATTGAATGTGGTTGGATCCCTCAAGGTGAAGTGCCTGACATTCCCGGAACATATAATTGGCTGGTCAGTTGCACAAGCAAGTCATTATTACAGCGTTGGACAAAAACATTCAGCACACAGGGTGTAACTTTACAGGCAATGTACCCGCTTGCTGGTTGTAGCTCTGTTTTATTGGCGGATAAAGCATCTGATGCAATTCTGCTAGAGTCTCATGCTGATTCTGCTTTTGTGCAACAACTTGTTGAAGACAAAATAGTCGCGCAATTTCTACTGGTTAATCCTGCTAAACAACCTGTTGAGTTGTGCATAGAAAGCTTCCATACTTTAAATCCATCTGCAACAGAGGCGGCATATTTAGCCGATTGGCAAGATGATAGCCAAGAGCTAGCCAATGAGTTAAAAGACACGCTTGATATAACGCCAATAATTTTAGATCAAGCACTTATAACAGATGGCGTTAGCCCCGGCATGGCAGGTGCAAGTTTGCACGCTTTATCAGCGGCAAGCTCAAACCGATGTACTAATGTGCGCTTGGGTGGGCCATTACCCTCGCTTTGGGAGCGGGTCGAGGTGCGTGCTATTGCTTTATTTTTAGCCTTGTTTCTTATCATTGCTGGTACTGAAGTTAGCTTACTTATTCGCGATCATCAAATTCAATCTACTAAAGCAGAAGTTGATTCCCGCTGGAAAACAATCAATAGCGCCATGCAACGGGTGAATAGTCAAATACAGCAAGTTGAGAAACGAAAAGCACTCCTCAAAGAACAAGAAACAAAAAACCAGCGCGCGCAAGCACGATTAAAATTTTTTAGTGAAGACATTCCTGATCGCGTTGCATTAGTTCAAGCTGTGTTAGGTGTTTTGCCCACGGCAGCAAGTGATGAGATTCTTATTACTAACATCGATGAATTAGGTAAACGCGTTAGTGTTATGCCTGCTTTACCGACAAGAGTTAAAGACAATCGTGTCGAGGTAGAAAACTTTAATATTGCCGCATGGGCATTAACAGAATCAGCCGCACAAACATTTATTCAAAGCATGAAAGAGGCGCTTGAACCTTGGGGTTTAGAAGTACGCGATAGCAAAGTGTTTTCGCGCCCTGGCCCAATGAAGATTGATGGCTTTGCGGTATCTATGCGCTTAGTTAAATTAGTGTCTGCTGATTCGATTAAAAAGCAACAGGCGATACAATGACGCTCTCGAAATTAAAAAAAACAGAACAAATTCTGTTTGCTCTTGTCATTGCGGTATTAATTCTTGGTGCTTATTCGTTCTTGCGTTTTATTCCTAAAAATGATGCTATCGATAAACTACATCGGCAAGTAGAAAAAACACAAAGTAAACTGTTTAAAGCCGATATCCCTAATGAACCAGAAAAAGATGTTGAAGAATTATTAAAAGAGCTTGATGAGAAAGAGCGCACTTTGGCGTTAACCCAAAGCATGGCTGATAGCGTCGCACAACATTTAGCACCTTTTAATTCACAGGAACTAAAAGTGCGTATCTCAGAACTTGCAACACGCTCAGGCGTTCGCATCAGAACCAATGAAGAGTTTCGCCCCCCTATTCTAACAAAAATTAACAAACCCAAAGCAAAGGCTAAAGCCAAAACACCAATTAATGCATCAAATTTAATTTTACCTGTTAATCGAAGTTGGATTGACCGTTTGTCACAACAATCGGTTTTTCACCGCCCACTACAACTATTAGTATTAGATGGTAACTATCAATCCATACGTAGCTTCATTCATGGCCTTGAAAAACTACAGTGGCAGGTTACGCCTGTTCGGGTGTCTATTGAAATATTGCCCATTAGCCCTTTGCGGGGTCAGCCACAAAGACTTAAAGCTGAACTTGTGTTGGCTTTATAGGAAATACGATGGCGATTTCAGACGAAACATTAATCAAAGCAGGCGTAAATACGGGCCTAATTGAAGCGCCGGTATTAGAACGTTTGCGCATTGATGCCCGCCGTCAACGCACCGCCATTTTACCTTTGATCTTAGCGCAATATCGCTTCCCTACTTCTGCCTTATATCGTGCTGTGGCAGAAAGTAATGGGCTAGATTATATTGATCTTAGTAGCCGAAAACCCCATGCAGATCTTCTTAAAAAAGTGCCGGCGAATCTTATCAAACGAAAACAATTATTACCTATTATTGATGGTGACGGGGCGCAGTTAGTTATTTCTGATCCCAAAGATCGCGGCACCATTGATTCTATTTTAAGGTTATTAGGGGCAAACCTGCCTTTAGTGATGGCTGATGTTCAAGTATTACGGTTAATGATTGAACGCGCGCTGCCAAGCACGACCTCAACCGATTCTGAAAACACAGTTGAAGATGAAATCGATCTCGTTGAGCTATTAGATTCTATTATCCGTGAAGCTTATCTCAACCAAGCATCCGATATTCACTTTGTGACTGAAGAAGAAGGTTTAAGGGTGCGCCTGCGAATTGATGGTAAATTACGTGATCATCCAGTTGATGCCAATGCTTCCGTAGCGGCAGGTTTAGTATCACGTGTGAAAGTATTATCTGGTCTAGATATTGCCGAAACGCGCCAACCACAAGATGGGGGCTTTTCTTATCATTTAGTCGCGCCTATCGATCGTGAATTTAATGTTCGTGTTGCAACAGCGCCTACCCGATTAGGCGAACGTATTACCATGCGTTTATTAGGGCAAGAGTCCGGCGGTTTGAGCCTAACAGATTTAGGTATGTTAGCTGACGATCTCGACAGCTTTAGAACCACCATTAAAAAACCGTATGGCCTGATTTTGCTCACAGGTCCAACTGGGAGCGGTAAATCAACCACTTTGTTTGCTGCTTTACAAGAAATTAATGATCCCGAAGTGAATATCATGACCGTCGAAAACCCGATTGAATATGTGATGGAAGGTGTTTCACAAATTCAAACAGGCCATAAAATAAGCTTTGCCGACGCATTACGATCGTTATTACGCCATGATCCTGATGTATTAATGGTGGGTGAGATACGTGATCATGAAACGGCAGATGTATCAGTAAAAGCCGCAATGACCGGTCATTTGGTTTTTTCTACATTACATACTAATAATGCGGTGAGTGCGGTTACACGTCTTATTGATATTGGCTGTGAACCTTTTTTAATAGGTTCAACACTCACCGCCGTAATCGCTCAACGATTAGTGCGTCGCTTATGCACACATTGCCGAAAATCTCGCACAGCAACGGATGATGAGCGTAATCTATTAGGAACAACTGAAGAAGATATTAACATTTATGATTCGGTGGGTTGTGCTATTTGCCAAGGTCGAGGATTTCGTGGTCGATTAGGTTTATTTGAAACTTTTTGGATAGATGACACACTATCACGCTTAATTGCCCAAGGTGCTGACGAAGATAAAATTGAAAGAGAAGCCGGCGACAATCTTCAATTTATGTGGGAAGACGGCTGCCAAAAAGTGCTAAACGGCATGACCACCTTAGATGAGCTTCAAAATGTAGCCATTCATAAGACTCATGCCATGGTTGAGGCACACTAAGATGGCACTATTTGCCTATACTGCATTGACCTCTTCGGGTGGAGAACTGTCAGGAAAACAACAAGCAGATGATATGGCTACTGCGGCAAATGATTTACGTGAGCGTGGTTTGCGAGTACTTGAAATAAAAGCGGCACGTGGTAGCAGTGGCTTTTTAGGTCAAGAAAACGTATCTGACTGGTTTGCTTCTCAACGTTCGGTTTCACCGGCCTCTTTAGTCTTTTTCTTTCGTCAAATGGCTTTTATGCTACGTGCTGGTTTGCCAATATTACAGGCACTTGAATTAGCGAAAACTCAAATGTCGAGTGCACGCCTAAGACTTGTTCTTAAACTGATGTTAAAAGATATTGAAGCCGGTACAGCACTCTCCACAGCATTAAAAAAGCACCAAGATGTTTTTTCTGAAATGGTTATCAATCTTATTTTTGCGGGTGAAAACACCGGTAATCTTGATGAAATAATGGAGCGACTTGCAGTTCATTTAGAAAAAAAGGCCGCTATCCGTTCACAAATGATTAATGCCATGATTTATCCCACAGTGGTATTGGTTGCTGCAATTGGTGTGGGTGCATTTATGACGCTCAATATTATACCCAAATTTGCTGACTTTTTACTTGCTCAAGGTAGAGCTTTACCAGCGTCAACCCAAGCGCTTATCGATACTTCTGCATTTGTAGAAGAAAATGGAATTTATATTGTTGGCGGAGCTATTGCTGTAATCGTTGTTATTTTACTTATATACCAACTAAAACGAGGCCGTTACATTATCGATAGTATTTTACTTCGCGTGCCCGTATTTGGCGGTATGATTACCACCAGCTCTATGGCGCAAATGACGTGGGGGTTATCAACCTTATTGCGCAGTGGTGTCACTGTGTTTGATGCATTAAATATCACAGCTGGTCTTATTAATAATCGTGTTTATGTTGATCTGCTGAAACGTGGTTCTGATCATGTTTTAACCGGTAAAGATATGGTCAGTAGTCTACAACACCCACAAATGCCCGCTTTAGTTTTGCAAATGATAACCGTTGGTGAGAAGACGGGAAGTCTTGACCGAATTCTGCAAGAACTAGGAAGCTATTATCAACAGTTATTAGAAATTGCCGTCAAACGTCTATCTGCACTCATTGAACCCGCAATGATTTTATTTATCGGTGGCATGGTGGGCTTTGTTTATTATGCATTTTTCCAAGCACTCTTTTCCTTGGTCGGAGGTTAAAACATGTTCTTAAAAATAAAAGATTATATAACGCTAACTTTGCTGTTTATTTTACCCTTAGCTACCTACGCCGCAGGTCAAACAAATAATGCTTATTACCAAACAAATAATAATGTCGCCCCCCAAGCAATACGCGATCCCTTCACGCCAAGTGGATTGATGTTTGAAGTGGCTAGTCAATCTGCTGCTCTTAATAATAATGGCTTTACCAGTGCGCCCGGTAATGTACCTATTCCTAAAATGCGTTTACGCGGTTTTATTGATCAAAATCAAAAGTCGCCCATGGCTCTGCTCGAAGTGGCAGGCGCTAGAACCTATTTAGTCCGTGAAGGTGATGATATTAATATCGATCCCTCTCAACCTAATAGCGTTATCCGCGTTACTAAAATAACTCGCCAAAGTATCACCGTAGAAACGGGCTTACTAGGCTCAATTCGTGTTCAAAGATAATCCATCATGAAAAAAACGCTCTCTATTACCTCATTCTTACTAGTCTTTTATAGTGTCAGCTTTTCTGCATTTGCTGATAGCCGAATAAAAGATATTGAATTTGCAGATACACAATTAACAGATGTCATTCGTACTTTATCTGAATTATCGAACAGTAATGTCATTGCCACCCCTGCTGCGACTAAAAATAAAGTCACTATTCGCCTGAGAAATGTCACCGTTCTTGATGCTATCAAATCCATTAGCCGAATTACCAATTTATGGTACCGCTATGATGAGGATACAAAAACATATCGCATCATGACACGTGACGAATATGGTAAAGACTTGATTATTCGCGATAGCGAACATATTGAAGTCTTTCACTTACTTAATGCTAATGTCCAGCTCATTGCTCAAGCGATTCAAGATTTATATGGTAGCCGCGTTATCTTGTCTTTAGGAACGGCAGCAGGACAATCAGGATCAGCCTCAACTAGCTCTAACCGTAACGGCGTACGAAATTCAAGATCTACAGGTGGCAGAAGATCTGCAGGTAGCAGAAGAAATACTAGTTCAGGAAGTTCAACACTATCAACTGCAACATTAACAGCGGATCAGGTTGAAGATATTTCTACTAGCTTATCAGGTCAAGAAGTCAACACTGAAACATTACAAAAAGTGACAACCACTTCTCAGTCCATCTATATCACTGTCAATAATGAACACAGCATAATCCTTGTTAGAACGGATGATCGCAAAGCAATTTCTGCCATTGATGGTTTAATTAAAAAACTAGATATTGCTATCCCTCAAGTTATGTTAGAAATGAAAATTTTAAGTATCATTTTGGGGGAAGACTTTAATTCAATATTTAACTTTGAATTACAACCTACTGGCGGAAATCAATCATTGCAACCAATTAAAATAGGTAATAATGCATTATTAAATAGTGGGTCAATGATCTATGAATTTTTAAACTCTAAGCTTAGAGCTAACATTGAATTTCTAGAACAAAATAAACGTGTAAAAGTCTTATCAAACCCGATGGTTTTAGCCTCAAATCACCGCGAAGCAGAATTATTTATTGGTGAAGAGCAGTTAATAACTGAAGGTTTCACCTACTTTCAAGCCCTTATTGATAATGGCATAATCGTACAAAGAGCTTATGTTAATGCTAATGTTGTTCGGGAAGATATTGGTATTACTCTGCGGTTAACACCACGAATAAATTCTGATAAAACTGTGACTATTGAGCTAGAACAGGAGAGCTCCTCGGTGAATAAAGCAGGAGGTACATTTCCTGTACCAAATGGTGAGGGAGATATCGTAAATTTAGCAATTGACACGGTGAACACTGCCCGCTTATCAGGCACTGTTGTGGCAAAAGACGGATTAACTGTTGCTGTTGGCGGCTTAATTCGTACAAGTAAATCAAAAGATCAGAAAAAAGTACCTATTTTAGGAGAAATTCCAGTTTTAGGTAGGATTTTTAGAACAGATATAGAAAGTGAGCAAGATACAGAAACAGTTCTACTTATTACTCCTCATATTATTTACAATCCAGAAGACAGTGAAAAAATACGACAAGCAGATAATCAATTTTATCAATCTTATAATGATGGTTTCCCCGATCTTGCACCCTACCCTAATAAGTTTATAGATAAAGATCCAACACCATCGACTAATAACAAAGCGAACAAAAGTCAGAAGGTTTATCTGGAAATGAGTCAATATGCGGCTGATACTATCCGCATCGCTGAAATTGATCGCAAACTCGATGCTAAGTATTTACCTGATAAAGTGAAACGTATTGCTGTAACAAACTTATTTGATAATAATAAAATTAAAGTGATGCCATTGGCGAGTTGGAACCGTGGAGGAATGTACGTAACAGCATTAGAGCTTGTCAATAAAGCGAACTCAGCTTTGCCTGTTGATTATACAAAGATAAAAGGTAAATGGTTGGCTTCTTCGGTTGAAAATAATCTATTAGCCCGACGAGGACAATCTAATGATTCAACATTTATGTATGTGGTATCAGTATTGCCTTTTGATGAAACAATCGCGAGCATTCAATAATGAGAGGGTTCGTCATCATCGCTTCAGCCGCACTGCTTTCAATAAAAGCCGTCACTGCCGCCCCGACATTGCAGATGCACGTGTTCGATGACGAACAACTGGTAACACATTCGGCCGAGCAACAGCTTTCACACATCAACACAGAGCAATCACCTGCCCGTAAACACCGCTTACAAACACATGTTTTTGAAGCTAGCGATAATTTACTAGAGCAATACCATGCTATACCGGCTGATACAGCTAAGAAGCTTGAAAATAAAAAGCCCATTTTACAATATCAACGTGCTGAATTTTATGCCTCAACTGGCTATCGTAAAGACGATTTAAATTGGTCTATTTCAGGCATTAATGGCACGCCTAATATCCTATCTGAATTAGAGTGGGAAGATATTGAAATCGCAACTATTAACATTGGAACAACACTCTACTTCCAACCTAATTGGCTACTCAATTTTGATTTCAGTTACGGTCATATTTTTGATGGTGATAATCAAGATTCAGATTATTTCGGTAATAATAGAACCTTAGAATTTTCTCGCTCAAATAATAGTGCTGATAAGGGGTCGGTTATTGATGCGAGTATTCATGCTGGTTATCAGTGGAGCGCTCAACAGAATATTTATTTAATTCCGAAAGTCGGTTTTTCATATCATTCACAGTTTTTTAATATGACCGATGGTTTTCAAACGATACCTGCTCGTGGTGCATTTTCTGGGCTTGACTCAAATTATGATGCCACCTGGATGGGACCGTGGGTTGGTATTGAAAGCCAATTTAAAATCAACCAAAAATTTAAAATGGGGCTTAATTTTGAATACCATTACGCCTTTTATAATGCAACTGCAAATTGGAATTTACGTGCGGACTTTGCGCACCCCGAGAGTTTCACCCATGAAGCAGAGGGTTATGGCTTAGTTGGCAATATTAACGGTCAATATCAAGTCAGTAACGATCTATTATTAACACTATCAATGAAATATCAAGATTGGCAGGCAGATCGTAACGGCGTAGATAAAACCTTTTTCTCTAATGGCACATCACTCGAAACAGGTTTCAATGGCGTAAACTGGAAGTCTTTCGGAGCAAATATTGGTTTGGCTTACCAGTTTTAGATTAGTGCAGGCAGATAAGGTAATCCCCCCGAAAAATAATTGAAGTCAAAAGTGGAATTTTCTCTTATGCTTAACAGCAGGAGATTATTCATGAAAAAAGCACATTTTAGCGATAGCCAAATATTAGCTATTTTAAAACAA
>JALSLH010000024.1 GCA_026988435.1 Methylophaga sp. | reverse complement strand
GGTTGTGGACTTATAATAACGAACGACCTAATATGGGAATTGGTGGTATTACACCAATTCAGAAATTAAAATTAACACAGAGAAAAATATCTACTACTGATCTCCATTAAAAATGGGGGGATTACCGTTCCAGTTGACCGCTGGCAGCGCAGTTTTTTTCAAAGGTCATCTTTTATCAAAGTTCAGTGTGTTGTTATAGTTCATCGTATATCTGCCAGCATCAACTGAGCTTGGCATTATTTCCCCTGTTGTTCCTGCTTCTTTTCTTTTCGCTTGCGCCAATTATGAATTACGATTCTTCGCCAAAGAAAGTGAACGAGGAACACGCCAAGTAACGCAGCTACTAGGCCTGAAATAAAGCTACCTAATAATAAAGGTTGCCAAATAACTAGAAACTCATGGGTGAGCCAGTGCCAAGATACTTCAAAAGAATGCTGGCCAACAGGAACTTGTAATATCCAAGCTCCTAATTTATAAGAAAAGAAAAAAATTGGGGCAAAAGTAATTGGGTTACTGATCCAACACCCCATCACCGCAATTGGCAAATTAACGCGTAATATAATGGCAAGTGCAGCGGCAATCGCCATTTGACCAAATATAGGCATAAAACCAATAAATAAGCCTAAGGCTAACCCGCTCGCAACAGAGTTTTTATTTAAATGCCATAATTTTGGTTCGGTGATGTATTTGCCAAACTTTTTTAAATGCGGATGTTCGCGCATCGTTTTATGATCTGGCATGATACGTTTTAGGATCTTACGAGGCATTCATCTTTTCTTGGTTATTGTCGTACTTATCATTATAGGGGTATACCCATGACACTTCAATTTGTAGTTTTTTACTTACCTGCCACTTTCGCGTTTTAGCGAAAGTATTGCTTATACTCAGATTCCGGCTAAAAGCTACCGAAACGAAGTAACCGCAGGATAAATGACGGTGGAGTATAAGCTACATATTGATTTCACTTAGGGATATACCCAAAATACTTGAAGATGCAGATTTCAGCAAGAGAAGAAGCCATTATATTCTAGGCATAAAACGCAGGAATTAGTCGTTCTAATTCTAAGTTTTATAACGACGAAGATAATGGTTTATCCTCTTGCCCTGCGGGAGCTTAGCACGAATGCCAGCACTGCGTTACAATGCTCGACAAGGACCTGTCATTTATGTCCATGGATGGACTGTATGCAAAAAATGCAGGAGCATATTTTTTGTGCCTTCACATTGCGCCTTGTTCTGACCTTCGTGCTAAGCTCTGAAATCTGCATCTTCAAGTAATTTGGGTATATATGGTCAAAACGGCTATTTCATTTGCATTGGGTTGCTGGTTACTACTCCAGTTATCTAGTATACCGTCTACGCAATGGTTATGGGCAATATTGCCTACTTTCTTATTATTACTGTATCGTAAAACACGGCTGTTATCCGTTATTTTTTTCGGTGCACTATGGACTTTATTTTTCACTAATAATGTAATTAATGATCGTCTTTCGCTTAAACTAATGGGACAAGATATCATTATCACAGGCACGATTATCAGTATTCCTGTGCAAGATGATCGACGTATATCCTTTGAATTTTCACCTGACACTTCTCCTGCGACCAATTTACCATCCAAATTACGCTTAAATTGGTATCGCCCTTTTCCTGAAACAATTAATGCAGATGAAAAGTGGCAACTTACCGTGCGCCTAAAACAAGCCCATGGCATGATGAACCCCGGCACATTTGATTATGAAGGCTGGTTATTTCAACGCAATATTGGTGGCACAGGTTATGTTCGTACCAGTCAGAATAATAAACGACTTGCCGCGGCTTCAAATTTTTCTGTTAATGCGCTTCGTCAGTCACTTATTGATCGTATTGAGCTTCATTTTGGTGACAGCAAAAATTTAGGACTGATCCAAGGGCTAACCACCGGTATTCGCCATAATATTAGTGATAAGCAATGGCAAGTGCTTCGACTTTCAGGCACGAGTCATTTGCTGGCGATTTCTGGTTTGCATATTGGTCTTGCCGCCGCGATTGGCTTTTTTTGTTTCAAATGGCTTTGGTCTCGGCGCGCTAATAATTTATTATTTTTACCTAGTAAAGAAGCTGGTGCTATCGGCGGCTTTGTTACCGCTTTGTTTTATGCGGCTATGGCAGGGTTTTCTATCCCCAGTCAACGTGCATTAATTATGGTGGTGACCGTTATGCTGACATTACTCATTCGCAAACCAGCTGCCATGCGATCTATTTTAGCGGTTAGCTTAATTATTATTTTAATGCATGATCCTCTGGCAATATTATCTGTTGGTTTATGGTTATCATTTTCTGCCGTGACGATTATTTTGTTTATTTCACAAAATCGCTTTCCTGCCCCTCGCTGGCAATGGGCAAAAATACATACTTTAATTGCATTTGGCCTTACGCCTTTGTTATTGCTATTTTTCATGCAAACATCGGTGATAGCGCCTATTGCAAATTTTATCGCAGTGCCTGTTGTTAGCATTTTGATTGTGCCACTGCTTTTGTTAGCTAGCTTATTCTTGTGGCTGTTTGAACCGTTTGGTGTTGTGTTATTTCAATGTGCTGATTTTTTGCTTAGTTTACTTTGGCCTGTATTAGAATTTTTAGCGAAATTGCCTTTCTCACATTGGTCTAGCCCTAATTTCCCAAGGCTCTACTGGCTATCAATTATATTGGGTACCGTGCTCTTGCTCGCCCCCAGAAGATTTCCTGCTAAATGGTTAGGGCTAATCGGGTTATTGCCTTTAGTGCTCTACAGCCCCGATAAACCTGCTAAAGATGACTTTTGGTTCACCTTACTTGATGTAGGCCAAGGTTTATCTGCTGTTATTCAAACTAAAAATCACACTTTGGTTTTTGATACTGGGCCTAAGTTTAGTGATAGTTTTGATACGGGATCTGCCGTCGTTAGCCCTTTTCTAAAACAACAAGGCATTCATCATATCGACACTTTAGTTATTAGTCATGGTGATAATGATCATATTGGTGGTGCGGCCTCACTCGTCAATGAACTATCTGTAGATTCTATTATCAGCAGCATTCCGGATTTAATACCAACAGCAAATCACTGTATTGCAGGACAATCATGGCAATGGGATGGTGTATCATTTGCATTGCTCCACCCACGCTCTGATGATCAAGAAAGTGAAAACGATCTATCGTGTGTGCTAAAAGTATCAACTACAAATAATAGTGTTTTATTAACAGGTGATATTGAATCTAAAGCTGAGAAATTACTAGTCCGGCGATATGGTTCAAAATTAGCCTCTACACTGCTCGTCGTTCCTCATCACGGAAGCAAAACTTCTTCTAGTTATGCTTTTATCCATGCTGTAAATCCAGAAATTGTACTTTTCCCTGTAGGTTATCGTAATCGTTACGGCTTCCCTAAACAAGATATTGTAAATCGCTATAACACCCAAAACAGAACCTTGTTTGATAGTGCGCGATATGGTGCAATTCAATATAAATTTGAGCCACGTGCTGTTTCAGAGCCTATATTATGGCGACAGCAAGCGAAGCGGATCTGGACAGCAACTAATTAACCATAACTCTGGATAAGCACAGGCATCCAACACGTCTATTTTAGCGGCTATCCGCGTTAGATTGACTTCCAATAGCTCGCAATTGCTACGTAAATCTGCCTTAATATCCACTAAAATAGAAGCGCTGGATCAAAATAATGACTGATTTCTTATCCCTTTAACATCTGTTTTTTTGCTAAGGTGCTGTAAATTAAAAGTTTTGTACCTACCCTTATCCAGAGTTTAGGTTAATTAGACTATTGGCTGAATGATTTTTCACGTATCATATGGGTACATTTTAACAAATGAGATAAAGATATTATGTTAGAGTTTTTTAGTGCAGGCGGTTGGATGATGTATCCACTGCTCATTAGCTCGATCCTAGCTATTGGCATTATTGCCGAACGTTTTTGGAGTCTTCAAAGTAAACGCATAGCACCGCCAGAATTGATCACCCAAATATGGCAGTGGTTGCGTTTTGATCAGGTTGATAAACAACATATTGCAGCCTTACAAAATAGTTCACCTTTAGGTCAAATTCTAGCTGCGGGATTGATAAACCGTAATAGCTCTCGTGAAATCACTAAAGAAAATATTGAAGATATTGGGCGTCATGTCACCTTATCACTAGAGAAAAACCTCAATACATTAGGTACTATCGCGGCAATCGCACCATTAATGGGCTTGCTTGGAACTGTAATTGGTATGATCAAAGTCTTTGCCGTTATTACTACCGAAGGTGTGGGTAATCCTGAAACGCTTGCTGGCGGTATTTCTGAGGCACTTATTACTACGGCAACGGGTTTGCTTGTAGCGATTCCTACTTTAATTTTTTATCGCTACTTTAGGGGTAAAGTAAATCACCTCGTCGTAGATATGGAAGAGCAAGCGATGAAATTAATCGAAATTCTCCATGGCGATCGTGAATTTGATCCTGATGAGGATGCCAAACCGTGAATTTAGCACCGCATTCAACTGAGGAACCAGATGTAAACCTCACACCGATGATCGATGTGGTGTTTCTATTGTTGCTCTTTTTTATGGTTTCAACCAGCTTTATACGCGAAAGTTCACTCAAAGTTGATTTACCCGAAGCATCTGGTCAAGTATTAGCCAGCCAAGAACAAGCTGTTGATATTATTATCAATATCAATGGAATATTCATTATCAATGGCACAACACTAGAGAACCCAAGCAGCGAGCAATTATCTGACAACTTAAAGCAAGCCGTCGGCGATAATGAAGATCCCCATATTATTATTAGCTCTGATGCAAAAGCAGAATATCAAAGTGTCGTGACGGCAATGGATGTTGCACAGCAACTTGGTTACTCACGTTTAACACTTGCTACCCGAAAAACGACTTCAGCAGAATAATGTCTGAGGCGCCACCTACTATTAGTGCTGTTGATATTTATTGGCGCTTATTAAACTACGTTAAACCTTATTGGCTCGTATTTGTTGTTGCTATCATTGCCATGCTCGTTTTTGCTGGCACAGAAACAGCGCTCGCCGCCATGATGAAACCATTGTTAGATGGTAGCTTTGTTGAACGAGATCCTCATATCATTAAGCTGATTCCTATTGCGTTTATCGGATTATTCATCGTCCGAGGAATTGCAAATTTCATTACCGTATATGGCTTAGGTTGGATTGCACGTAATGTGATCAGAAATTTACGCACTGAAATGTTTAATAAACTGATTGCTCTACCGAGTCGTTTTTTTGATAAAAGTACGCCAGGGCAACTTTTAGCTAAATTACTCTATGATGTCGAACAAGTTGCAAATGCTGCTACGGATGCAATTATCACAGTTATACGTGACAGTTTGACTATCATCGGATTGCTGATATGGATGATTTATCTTAATGGTTTTTTGTCACTTATTATTCTGACCACCGTGCCAATTATTGGTTTTTTAGTGTTCAAAATCAGTAGCCGATTCCGCAGAATTAGTAAAACGATTCAACAATCCATGGGTGACGTAAGTCATATCAGCAGTGAAGTAATAGAGGGGCACCGCGAAGTTAAAACATTTGGTAGCCAAGAATATGAAAAAAAACGGTTCGAAAAAGTAAATCAGCAAAATCGCCACCAGCGTATGAAAATGTTAGCGACCGATGCCATCAGCCAACCTATTATTCAATTAATTACTGTATTGGGGCTTTCTCTCGTTATTTACTTGGCTACACTGCCCGAAATGCTGGAAAAAATCACTCCAGGTAGTTTTATATCTTTTGTTACAGCGATGTTTATGATCTTAACGCCGCTAAAACGACTGACAAAAATAAATGCTAAAATACAACGTGGTATTGCCGCCGCCCAAAGTATTTTTAGCCTTTTAGATGAAAAGGATGAGTCTGATACGGGCACAAAAATACTCGACCATTGCCAAGGTGACATTCGATATAAAGATGTTAGCTTTAGCTATAATTCAACCCATGATAAAACGCTTGATTCTGTTTCATTTCATGCTAAACCGGGACAAACTATTGCTTTTGTCGGTCATTCTGGTAGCGGTAAAACAACATTAGTCAGTTTACTTGCTCGTTTTTACTCCTTTTCAGAGGGTCAGATTGAGATCGATGGTATCAATATCAATGAACTAACGCTGAGTAGTTTACGAAATCAAATTGCACTCGTTAACCAACAAGTCATTTTATTTAACGATACCATTGGCAACAATATTTCCTACGGAAAGAAAAATGTATCCAATGACCAAATCATTGAGGCTGCCAAGGCCGCACACGCATGGGGTTTTATTGAACGCTTGCCTGATGGTCTCGCCACAACAGTAGGTCAAAATGGGGTTTTATTATCGGGTGGTCAACGCCAACGTATCGCTATCGCTCGAGCACTTTTGAGCGATGCGCCTATTCTTATTTTAGATGAAGCAACCGCTTCATTAGATACCGAAGCAGAACGCCATATTCAAGCCGCAGTAGAAACATTGATGGCACAGCGTACTACGCTCGTTATTGCACATCGATTATCGACGATTGAAAAAGCAGATCAGATCATCGTAATGCATGATGGAAAAATTATTGAATCTGGCACACATCAACAACTCATTGCAAAAAACCAACATTATGCTGAATTGCACCGGCTACAGTTTCAAGAAAAGCCTGCTGATACAGATTTGAGTAAAGCTACTTAACTTTCTTGCTATGAAATGGCTACTCACTAGCTGGTATCAGCCTCACCCTATTCGCTGGTTATTATGGCCACTTTCTGCTTTATATTGCAGCGTGATTTGGTGTCGAAAACAGGCTTATCACTTTGGTTTATTCAAGCAAACAAAAATCTCTGTTCCCATTATTGTTATCGGTAATATTAGTGTCGGTGGGACAGGAAAAACACCGTGCGTTATTTGGCTTGCCAAGCAGTTAAAACAAGCCGGGTATCGCCCAGGAATTATCAGCCGTGGCTACGGTAGCCAAGCCAAAAATTACCCACAAAATGTCACGCCAACAAGTGACCCTATCCTTGTTGGCGATGAACCCGTGATTATTAGCCGTCATACACAGTGTCCGATGGCTATATCGCCCAACCGGGTTGAAGCGGCTGAATATCTACTCGAGCACTATGATTGCAACATTATTATTGCTGATGACGGCCTACAACATACCGCTTTAGGGCGTGATATTGAAATTATTGTGGTTGATGATGAGCGGCTTTTCGGCAATGGATTATGCCTGCCCGCAGGCCCTTTACGTGAACCTTTATCCCGTTTAAAAACGGTTAATTTTATTGTTTATAATGGCGGAAATTCAAATAAATTTAATATGACCTTAACTCAGGTAAATGCAATAAACTTACTTGATCCTTCAATCACAAAAACAGTTGCTGATTTCAGCAATGAACCTGTGCATGCTATTGCTGGAATTGGCCACCCCGAACGCTTTTTTAATCAATTATCAACATCAGGGCTTACTATTCAAAGCCATCCTTTTAGCGATCATCATCATTTCCAACAGCGTGATTTAGCATTCGAGAATGCTGCTGCTATTTTAATGACCGAAAAAGATGCTGTAAAATGCCAAGCTTTCGCTACTGAAAATATGTGGTTTATTGCCATTGAAGCGTCAATAAGCGGTAAACTTGAACAGAAAATAATTAATTTATTGGAAATTCCTCATCATGGATAAAACATTACTTGAAATTTTAGCCTGCCCAAATTGCAAAAGCAGCCTTAATTATCATAAAAAACAGCAAGAACTGATTTGCCCAGCCTGTCGCTTAGCCTATCCTATTCGTGATGATATTCCCGTAATGCTTGCTGATGAAGCTCGTGAACTGGCTGCTGACGAAGAAAGTTAAATGTCATTTAAAATAGTTATTCCCGCGCGTTACGCATCAAATCGATTACCTGGTAAAGCACTTCTAGATATCGCCGGAAAACCAATGATTCAGCATGTTTATGAACGCGCGCAAGAAAGTCTGGCGGCACACGTTATTATCGCAACTGATGATCAGCGAATTGAGCGTGTGGCTACTGAATTCGGTGCCGATGTGTGTATGACACGATCAGATCATATTTCAGGAACAGATCGCCTTGCTGAAGTAGCAATTAAACGTAAATTTGCAGATAACGATATTATTATCAATGTACAAGGTGACGAGCCTTGTCTTCCCGCAAGCTTAATTAATCAAGTGGCTGATGATTTGCAACAACATTCTGATGCTGATATGGCAACCTTATTTAGCCAGATAGATCAAGAAAAACACGTGTTCGATCCCAATGCAGTAAAAGTCATTATGGATAAATTAGGCTATGCATTGTATTTTAGCCGAGCTCCAATTCCGTGGATGCGTGACCATTTTGAACAACAGTCAACTTTGCCGCCAGAACTGCCACACTACCGCCATATAGGTCTATACGGTTATCGTGCTAGTTTTTTAAAGTATTATGCCGAACTTGAACCCTGTGTATTAGAACAAGAAGAATCGTTAGAACAACTGCGTGCGCTATATCATGGGAAAAAAATCCATTTGACTCAAGCGACTATAGATCCTGGTCATGGCGTAGATACGCAAGACGATTTAGATGCGGTTAGAAAGTTACTTCTGGGTTAGTTAGGCCTTCTAAAACAAGCGATCAAGGCCAGCGCTGATAATATCTGCATGTAAGTTACCCTCACCATCAAAGACGGATAAAATATACGTCGCAGGCACATTTCTATGCCCTTCACCATATTGTGTTGCTTGAATGCTCGTTTCATCTTCTAATATTTGCAACACCAACTCACAACCATCAAGTAGCTCAATAATTTCGCACTTCTGGTTTTGGTAGACAAGCTGTTTACCCAATAAGGTCAACAGCTTGTCACGAGTAAAGTTGTTATTTGCTATCATCTTTTGCTGTGGCCTCTTCCTTAGCTTTTGGCTTAGGTTTTCTTGGTGCACGTTTTTTCACTTCAACCTTCTTTTCAACATTATCTGCTGACTGAGCAGGTTTTTCCACTTTTTCTGCTGACTTAGCCGGTTTATCGGCTGATGGCGCTGTCGTATTTTCTGTTTTGTCTTTTGCTGCTGGGCGACGACGTGGGGCAGATGTTCTAGAGCGATTTGGCTTGTTTGCTGGTTTTTTAGCTACCGGTTTATTACCATCAATTTCTGGAGCCGACGCATTTGGTTTTGATGGCACATTACCATTTACTTCTTCAACCGCTTTCTTTGGCACCGCGTTACCATCAATTTCTTTTTTCTCGACTACCGCTTTATTACCTGCGTCCTCAGCAACATTCTTATTCGTTTCATTCTCATTACGTGGACGACGACGGCGGCCTCCTCGACGTGACCGTTTCGCATTTGGATTTCGGCTTTGCGTTTGTTCATCATTAGTTTTAGGCTGTTGTGATTTGTTTGCCTGCTCGTTATCGTTACCTTGTTCAGTATTTTTATTGTCCTGTTCATTTCGATCTTGTTTAGGACGATTATTATTACGCTGACCACGACGATTGTTGTTTCTATTTTGATTATTATTGCGTGGGCGACGATTTTGATCGTGTCTAGGCTTCTGTTCAGGCTTTTTCTCAACTACAGGTACTTCTTCTTCAACTGTTTGCCCAGTAAGCACGCCTAACAATCGTTTTAACAAGCTTGGTTTCTTGACCTCTTGTGGTGTCGGTGCTGGGGCAGATCGCGAAACCCCTGTTACTGCCGCTTGTTCTACAACCGGTTTATCTTGCAACGCTCTTGGTGTTTCAATTTCAGGTTTCACCATTAAATGATGACTTACTTTGCCATGCTTATTTCCATCTAGAATTCGCTCAATATCATAGTGCGGCGTTTCCATATGAGGATTTGGGATCAATAATAATTTAATATCTTGGCGTCGTTCAATCGCATCTAACTGTGCTCGTTTTTCATTCAACATAAAGGTGGCAACGGCAACCGGAAGCTGAACAACTAATTGTGTAACACGATCTTTATTAGCTTCTTCTTCAAGTAAACGTAACACGGCTAAACCTAATGATTCAACACCACGTATATGGCCTAAACCAGCACAACGTGGGCACACTTCTTCATGTGCATCACCTAATGATGGACGCAAGCGTTGGCGAGACATTTCTAACAAACCAAATCGTGAAATACGGCCCACTTGGACACGGGCACGATCAACTTTTAGATGATCACGTAAACGATTTTCTACATCACGTTGATGACGGCTTGGCCCCATATCAATAAAATCAATAACGACTAAGCCACCTAGATCACGCAGGCGTAATTGGCGAGCAATTTCTTCTGCCGCTTCAAGGTTTGTATTAAAGGCTGTTTCTTCAATATCTCCGCCTTTATTCGCTCGCGCCGAGTTCACATCGATAGAAATCAATGCTTCTGTTGGATCGATAACTAAAGCACCGCCTGAAGGCAAACGCACTTCATGGCGAAACGCCGTTTCAATTTGGCTTTCTATTTGATAACGGGTGAACAACGGTACTTTCTCTTCATACAGCTTGAATTTTTCTAATTCATGCGGCATCACCATGCTCATAAAGTCATGACCCGTCTTATACACTTCAGGTGAATCAACTAAAATTTCGCTAATATCTTTACGTAAATAGTCACGCAATGCACGAATGATAATATTGCTTTCTTGATATGCAAGGAATGGCGCGCTGCGTTCTTTGGTTACTTTATCAATCGCTGTCCATACTTGAACTAGATATTCTAAATCCCATTGCAACTCTTCAGTTTGTTTGCCCACACCCGCTGTGCGAACAATCATTCCCATGCCTTCTGGCACTTCTAGTGAACGTAGTGCTTCTTGTAATTGTGCTCTCTCATCGCCTTCTATGCGACGTGAAATTCCACCAGCACGTGGGCTATTAGGCATTAACACTAAATAACGGCCTGCAAGGCTAATATAGGTCGTTAATGCCGCACCTTTATTGCCACGCTCTTCTTTCTCAACTTGAACAACTAACTCTTGGCCAACTTTAAGTACATCTTGCACATTAATGCGACCAGATGATTCGCCCTCTTTTTTCTTACGTTCGTTATAGTACGTATTGGAAATTTCTTTTAGGGGTAGAAAGCCTTGTCGCTCTGAACCATATTCAACAAATACAGCTTCAAGACTGGGTTCAACTCGGGTGATTTTGCCTTTGTAGATATTGCCTTTTTTTTGTTCACGCGAAGGAACATCAATATCTAGATCAAACAAGCGTTGGCCATCAACCATCGCTACACGCAACTCCTCATCGTGGGTTGCGTTAATTAAAATTCGTTTCATTTATAACCTCTTTTGAGCAGCAACTTGTTTAGTTTGCTCGTTTATACCGAGGTTCACACGTTGTATTCTCACTATCAAGAATAATGCACAATCCTTATTGAATCATGCTGGACGACATATCGTTATGATATGCAATTAATAGTAACAATGCGTCTTACACATCTGCGCATCGCTTTCATTTGCGTTGTGGTTTTATGTAATACCACGGTCGCTTTGTATTGCAACCTTTTGAATATCAGCGCTTTACCCCTTGGTACAGCTCGCCAGATATTACTATTTTATTAATTACTTGCCATTGTCCGGTCTGGTGTTACTTTTTATTAATTTTCACCAAGACGTGGGAACCATCAAAATTGTTTGCCCCTAACTATTTGGAGCCCTATCACACTCGGTCGTGACCCAATGCTTTAATCTAAAACTTGTAAGCGCCCGCCGCATCAACCTCTTTAATCATCTTAAAGTAAGGAGCGACCTCGCCATATTTCAGGCCATGCCACGTAAAAGTCGGTATACTCACTGACTTATTTACTACAAAACCAACATCGGAATATAACAGCCTATTGCCATATCAGCAAATCTAATTTTATGAGTGTAGATAATACTAAAAAAAATCCTGTTCAATTTATTGATATTTCAGCGGCACAAGCGGGCCAAAGAATCGATAATTTTTTGCTCACTTTACAGAAAGGTGTGCCCAAAAGTCGGATTTATAAAGCGATTCGGAAAGGTGAAGTGCGCGTCAATAAAGGTCGCATAAAACAAACCTATAAAATACAAGCGGGGGATTCTATTCGTATTCCTCCTTTACATACAAGTGAAAAAAGCGTCAGTAATTTTGTAGGGGATCGCCTAAAACAACAATTAACTGAATGCATTTTATTTGAAGATGATGACCTGCTGGTACTCAACAAACCGCCCGGTTTAGCGGTGCATGCTGGCACTAATATCGAGCAAGGTATTATTGAGGCATTGCGAATTATTCGATCAGATCAGCCTTATCTTGAATTAGTTCATCGTCTTGATCGTGATACTTCTGGCTGTTTATTATTAGCAAAAAATCGCAATGCACTATTGAATTTGCAACAACAAATGATTCAGCATGATATTGATAAGCGCTACCTAACATTATTGAAAGGCCGTTTTAATTCTGAAGAAAAACTAGTCGAACAGCCTTTGCTTAAAAATGTTGTTACATCCGGCGAGCGTATGGTACAAGTTAATGATGAAGGTAAATATGCTAAAACCATTTTTATTCCCATCGAGCGCTTTTCTCAGGCGCAATTAACAGAAGTTATTTTGTTCACGGGTCGCACTCACCAAATTCGAGTGCATTCCTTATTTTTAGAACATCCCGTTGCTGGTGATGACAAATATGGTTACCGTAGTTTTAATAAAGAGATGAAGAAAATGGGCTTGAAACGTCTATTCTTACATTCTTGGAAATTAGGCATAAAACACCCAACAACAGGTGAAAAGTTACCTTTAGAAGCACCATTACCCACACAGTTACAAAATGTGGTCGATAAATTGCGAGCCCAATTATGAAGAAATATGACTTAATCGTATTTGATTGGGACGGCACACTGATGGACTCAACCGGCCATATCGTCAACTGCATGCAACAAGCAATAAAGCAGTTATCAATGCCGCCATTGGATGACAGTGCAATTAGTCATATTATTGGCCTTGCTCTAGCTGAAGCAGCGTCAACGCTTTATCCTGACGCCAGTGAAAAAGTAATTCAACAATTAGCCAGCACCTATAAACAGGTTTGGTTAGAGAGTTCTTTTGATCCAAAATTATTTGATAACGCTTTCTCACTAATAAAACAATTAAGCGAACAAGAACTTTTTCTGGGTGTGGCAACGGGTAAAAGCCGCCGCGGTTTGAATAAGGTACTAGAAAGCACAGCATTATCAGATTTTTTCCATGCAACTCGTTGCGCTGATGAATGCCATTCAAAACCGCATCCACAAATGTTAGAAGAATTAATTGATTATTTTGGCGTTGCCCCCAAAGCCACACTAATGATCGGCGACACCAAATATGATTTGCAAATGGCGCATAATGCAGGGGCTGATAGTTTAGCTATTAGTCATGGGGCACATGATGCTAAATTATTACAAGCCTGCCAGCCTCTCGACATTGTAGATAACCTATTTCAAGCACAGCAATGGCTAAACACAAACCTATAGCTAGCACTATTCAATAGACATAAAAAAGCCGTGATAGGCTATCCCATCACGGCTTTCTATTTTTTACTTTATTGCTTCTTTACAAATTAAGCAGCTTTGCTCACTTTACGACGTAAGCCAAAGAAACCTAATAATGCGGGAGCAAACATAAATAATGCTGCTGGAACAGGAACTGCGCCGACAGAACCTATATCAACTTTAGAATAAGAAATTTTTCCACCTGCTGTTAAAAACTCACCGAAGCCAGTTCCATAAAATGCTATCGAGGTAAATGTAGCAGTATCATCGATCGCACCTATGAATACCGTACTACTTTTGTGAGTTCCTGGTCCTTGCGCTGCAAAAGTTGGATTGTCCCCCGCACTTGATGCGCTAGCAACTAATTGCGTTGAACCTCCATCAAAAGCAATGAATAACTCTGATGGGAGGTAACAACATGTAGCCCAATCCCCAACCTCAAACCCCAGTGCATTTATAGCAGTGTCAAATGTGAATGTGATCCCAGAAAGAGCTGTATTCTGTCTTTTTGGATTTATACCAATCATTTGGCCTGAAGAAACATCCCGACTGGCGCTAGAGATACTCTGAGTAGCCCCATTGCTTGTTGTGATTGTATAATCACCTCTATCCCAAGAGTTACCTGTAGATAAGCCTGATAATGTATCAGTTACTACAGTTGCACCTGTTCCTGTAACAGTGGAGTTAAAGCTAGCTTCTCCAGCAGCTATAGTATCAAAGAACGTGACCGGACTAGCGTACGCTGAACCGGCGAATAATATGGTTGTTGCTAAAAATAGTGATTTTTTCATAAAATTATCCTTTCCAAATAAAGCAACCCAGCCATCTTTTCTATCAAATAATAGACAAGACCTGTAACTTTCCGTGCTTGATTCACATCAAGGTCGGCAATTAATATTAATTCGAGTCCTAAATCTTAATTTAAGACCCTAACATGTAGATTACCATAATTAAAAAGCGTCCTCACCCCCTAGAATTAGGGTATCACTTCCCATAAATTTATATCGACACTATGACACTACTCCCATATCAAAATATTGCCTATTGTACTAAAGTACTAGATCTCGATATTTTAAATACGTTATGCTAGCTACCTAAATATTTAGTATCATTCATATCACTCAAACTGTATTGGAATAAATTTTATGTCATCACTTGAAAGTGAATCTAACTCATGGGAGCGTGGCGTTTTAGAAGACCTCGCCTTTGCCTCATTAAAAGAACAACAAAAAAGCCGCCGTTGGGGATATATCTTCAAAGGTTTTATCGCTTTATATCTAATTGCATTATTGGTCATTATGTTTTCATCAAATAATACCGCTATACATAGTGAGACTCATACCGCATTGGTTGAAATTAACGGTGTTATTGCTGCTGATGCAGAGGCTAATGCTGATACCGTTATTACTGGTATTCGTGACGCCTTTGATAATGAAAACGCTAAAGGTTTGATTATCAGGCTTAATACGCCGGGCGGTAGCCCAGTTCAGGCAGGCATCATTAATGACGAAATTAACCGTCTTAAAACTACACGTCCTGATTTTCCTGTTTATGCAGTGATTCAAGATGTCTGTGCATCTGGGGGGTATTATATTGCCGTATCAGCAAAAGAAATTTATGCGGATAAAGCCAGTATTGTAGGATCAATTGGTGTAAGAATGGATAGCTTCGGTTTTACTAATGCAATTGAAAAGCTCGGCGTTGAACGGCGTTCTATTACCGCAGGCGAGAATAAAGCTTTTCTTGACCCATTTTTACCTATGAGAGAGCAAGATCTAAATCATGCGCACACCATGCTTGATAATATTCATCAGCAATTTATAGATGTTGTAAAACAAGGCCGTGGTGACCGTTTGGTAAATAATCCTGATTTGTTTTCAGGGCTTTTCTGGTCAGGAGAGCAAGCATTACCGCTTGGGCTTATTGATGGTTTAGCAAACAGTAGTACCGTTGCTCGTGACATTATTGGCGCTGAAGATATTATTGACTACACCTTGCGGCCTAATTACTTAGATCAGTTTGCTGGCAAACTTGGCGCAAGCATTAGTCAGTTCTTATCCAGTTCTTCTACTGTTAGACTAAATTAGACGCCCAACAATAATGGCACTCACACCTATAACCTTAGTCGAAAGAACGCCTGAACTCGCTTCGCCGCCGACTGTTTATAATAAATTAGCTTCAATGCTGAATGACGATAATAGTTCTGCAGAACATATTAGTGCTGTCATTAATACTGATCCCGCATTAGCGGCGCGGTTACTTAAAATAGTTAATAGTTCCTTTTATGGTTTTCCATCGCAGATATCCACAATATCACGCGCAATTACTATTATTGGCACAACCGAGCTAACTAATTTGGTGCTTGCCACCTCTGTTATTAATACTTTCAAAGATATTCCTGATAGCTTAATTAATGTCAATGAGTTTTGGCACCAGAGCCTCAGTTGTGCTATTGCCTCAACGTATATTGCTAAGCAATGCGGCCAACGTGCAACTGAACGTTTTTTTATCTTAGGTTTATTGCATAATATTGGCAGCTTGGTGCTCTATCAAACGCTACCGGAGCTTTCTAAGCAAGCCCTGATGGCATCACGTTTTGATAATGAACCCATGCATCAGGCTGAAAAACGGATCATTGGTTTTGATCATACCGAAGTAGGCAGGGCATTAAGCCAAGCATGGCATTTGCCTCTATCAATAGAAGAAGTGATTCGTTTTCACCATTCACCATCAGCAGCTAAAAACTTCCCAACGGAAACAGCGATAGTTCATCTCGCTGGTGTTATTGTTGAAATAGCACGTCAAGGTGAAGATTCAACCGTGCCAGTAGAAACAAAAGCATGGGATTTATTGCAACTTAATACTGACGTATTGCCAGAAATTTTACGTCAAATGAACGAACAACTTGAAAACATTACTTCTGTAATGTTAGATTCATAATTTAGATACACATATTTGAGGTAAACATGAGAACAGTTTTATTAGGCGCACCCGGTTCGGGGAAAGGCACGCAAGGTGTTGTACTTTCAAAGAAATATGATATTCCCCAAGTGTCAACGGGTGATTTATTACGTGCTGCAGTTAGTGCAGGTTCTGAATTAGGGCAAAAAGCTAAAACTGCAATGGATGCTGGCGCATTAGTATCGGATGATATTGTAATTGGCTTGATAAAAGAGCGTTTAGCAGAAGATGATGCTAAAAATGGTTATATTCTTGATGGTTTTCCTCGCAATATTGCTCAGGCCGAAGCATTAGATTCCATGCTTGCTGAGCTTAATCAGCCCTTACAAGGCGTTATTTTACTTGATGTTGCCTTTGATGAATTATTACAACGTTTAACTGGACGTCGTACCTGCAAAGACTGCGGTGCAATTTATAATATTCATTTATCACCTGCAAAAGTTGAAGGCCATTGTGATGCCTGTAATGGCGAGTTATTCCAACGCGCTGATGATAATGAAGAAACCATTGGTAACCGGCTGAATGTTTATCAAGATCAAACCGCACCTTTGATTGATTTTTATACTAAACAAAACAAATTGCACAGTGTCGCCGGTGTTGGCGATGTTGATGAAATTGCTCAAGCTGTCAGCGCGGTATTTGATACCTTATAGATTATGGCAAAAATTCTTGCTGTTGGTATCGCCACACTCGACATTATTAATACGGTCGATAGTTATCCATCAGAAGATACCGAAGTGCGTGCCCTCTGCCAGCGACAAGTTCGAGGGGGTAACGCAACGAACACCTTAGTTGTATTAAGCCAGTTAGGACACCAGTGCCATTGGGCCGGTGTATTAATTGATGAACCTGACAGCGCCATCATTCAGCAAGAATTAACACAATTTAATATTGATAGTTCAGCTTGCCGAATCATAACTGATGGCAAAATGCCTACTTCTTATATCAGTGTTAGTCAGGAAACGGGTAGCCGCAGTATTGTTCACTATCGGGATTGCCCTGAATTTAGCTTTGCTGATTTTGAAAAAATTGATTTAACGCAATTTGATTGGATTCATTTTGAAGGTCGAAATATTGAACAGACAGCACTGATGTTGCAATATATCAATAAACATCACCGCTCCATCCCCTGTTCACTTGAAGTTGAAAAACCGCGCGCTGGTATTGAAACATTATTTTCGCTGCCTTCTATCCTCATGTTTTCCCAAGATTATGCCGTCGCACATCATCATAAAACGGCACAAGAATTATTGAGTTCATTAGCAAAAGAAATTGTCGCTAGCTGCACTTGGGGCAAGCAAGGTGCATGGGCGATAAATAAAAAACAGCATTTATTTCATAGTAAAACTTATGATCCAGACAATGTGGTCGATACATTAGGCGCAGGGGACACGTTTAATGCTGCATTTATTGATGGACTACTCAATAAATTAGAATTATCACAAGCGCTCATACAGGCATGTGAATTGGCAGGAAGAAAATGTGGTCAACAAGGTTTAATGAATTTAGTCAGTAAAATAGAGTAATGTATGTCGCATCATTTTTTATGTAAACAACAACAAATAATTGAAGGTAATCCTCGTGGTTTCAGCTTAGAACTTGAGTCGGGGAAATTTGAATTATTTCTAGTCAAGCATGATGGCGCTATCTACGCATACAAAAATCAATGTCCTCATTTGGGTATTCCCCTAAATTGGCAGCCTGACGAGTTTTTATCAATCGAACAATCACATATTCAATGCTCAACTCACGGCGCCTTATTTAACTTTGATAACGGTTATTGTATTTCGGGTCCCTGTGCAAACGAATCGCTAACATCACTCACACTCGATCATCGTGATGATGAATTATGGTTGCATCTTGAGTCGCCTATATTAGTAAGTAAAGAAGTTGCTTGATGGATATTAAAAAACGCATTCGAATTGGCGATCTTTTAGTTGAAAATAAATTAATTTCTGAAGCGCAACTCTCTTCAGCACTTGAAGATCAAAAGAAAACACGCCGAAAATTAGGCCGGACACTCATCGATTTAGGCTATATCGAGGAATCGCAACTACTTCGTTTACTGTCTAAACAACTTAAAATTCCTTATCTTGATTTGCGTCAGCACCCTATTGACTTAGAAACATTCCACTCATTACCTGAAATTTATGCACGTCGATTTAGAGCGATTGCATTGAGTAAAGAAGATGAGAAAGTGTTAGTCGGTATGGCTGATCCAACCGATATATATGCCTATGATGAGTTACAAAAAGTATTAAAATCACCTATTGATATTGCAGCAATAAGTGAAAGTGATCTGCTTAAACATATAGATGCTGATTATCGAAAAACAGACCAAATTGACTCGCTAGCAGAAGTGCTAGATGATGAATTGGCCGAAAGTGATTTTGATCTTCAGTCAATAACACAGTCAACTTCAACAGCTGACGCACCGGTAGTAAAACTATTACAAGCTATTTTTGAGGATGCAGTAGCAACACAAGCATCCGATATACATATTGAACCAGATAGCACTGTGCTTAGGATTCGTCAACGTATTGATGGCGTTTTACAAGAACAAATCGTTGATGAAACGCGTATCGCCAACGCACTGACATCGCGCTTAAAATTAATGGCAGGGCTTAATATTTCTGAAAAACGCCTACCTCAAGATGGTCGTTTTAATATTAAAGTTCAAAACAAAAACATAGATGTTCGCTTATCTACCATGCCGATGGTGCATGGTGAATCGGTCGTTATGCGATTACTTGATCAATCTAAAGGTCTGCTCGATTTCAGCAAACTTGGCATTCCCGATGATATTTTATTGCCCTTACGTCAGTTAATTAAAAAACCTCATGGCTTAGTATTGGTCACTGGGCCTACAGGTAGCGGTAAGACCACGACTCTTTATGCCGCTTTAAACGAGATTAATTCGCCCGAAACAAAAATTATTACGGCTGAAGATCCTGTCGAATACCAATTGCCACGCATCAATCAGGTACAGATCCATGAAAAAATAGGTCTCACTTTTCCGGTCGTATTACGCACCGCCCTTCGCCAAGATCCAGATGTGATCCTGATTGGTGAAATGCGTGACCAAGAAACAGCTGAAATTGGTTTAAGAGCTGCAATGACAGGACATTTGGTGTTTTCTACACTGCACACCAATGATGCTATTAGCACAGTAAGTCGTTTATTAGATATGGGAGCAGAAGGGTTTTTACTCGCATCGTCATTACAAGCCGTAATGGCACAAAGACTTGTTCGTCGTTTATGTCCCGAATGTCGCAAACCTCA